>JAYWCO010000024.1:0-25840 GCA_043780475.1 Burkholderiales bacterium
TGCACGTTCATGAAATAACCTACGCCGTGACCGGTGCCATGACCATAATCAAAACCGGCTGCCCAGATCGGCGCACGGGCCAGGGCATCAAGATAAGGCGATTTCACGCCACGCGGGAAGCGGGCCGTTGAAAGCGCAATCACACCTTTAAGTACCAGCGTGTAATCACGCTTTTGCGCGTGTGTGGTCGTGCCGATCGGCCAAACCCGCGTAATGTCAGTGGTACCGCCGAGGTATTGGCCACCTGAATCGAGCAGCAAGATGCCATTGCCCTCAATGGTCGCTGCAGTGTCGGGTTTGGCGCGATAGTGGTTGAACGCACCGTTGGCGTTAAAACCGGCAATCGTAGCAAAACTGCGGCTCACAAAGTTGGCGTGTTTCGCCCGTGCGGCGGTAATGCGTTCATCGATGGTGACCTCGGTAATAGGCTCCCTGCTCGTACCTTTAGCCAACGCTTGCTCAAACCAGGCATAGAACGCCGCCATCGCCGCACCATCAAGCTCCATCGTGTGTCTGACATGATCAGCTTCAACAGCCGTCTTGCGCGATTTCGCAAACGTGGTTGGGTTGATCGCCTCAACCACGGCGACATGGGCCGCAATTGCCTGGCGGGTACGATAGGTAACCCGCCGCGGATCGAGCAGTACCGCAGCATTCGGATTCACAACAGCAGGCAATTGCGCGAGCACATCATAAAAATGATCATAGCGTTCAACCCGGACGCCGTCTTTAGCCAGCATCGCGGTTAACGCATCGGGAAATTTCTCCGGCATCACAAACAGCGTGGCCGTATCAATCCCGATAATGGCATGGGCGACAAATACCGGATTAAAGCTCACATCGCTGCCACGCAGATTAAACAAATAGGCGATGTCATCCAGCGTGGATAACACATGCCATGTTGCACCCGCCAGCTTCATGGCATCCCGCGTTGCCGCCAGCTTCTGCGCACGGGTAAGATCGGCGTGCGGCACAATATGCTCATACACCGCCGCCGTCGGCAAGCTGGGACGGCCAGGCCAGATGTCATTAAATATATCGACATCCGTGCGCAACAAAACGCCTCGGGCGCTGAGTGCTAATTCGAGCGCACGCACCACGGCCAGCCCAATGACAGCGCCATCAATGGCGACTGTTTGGCCGCGTCCAACATGTTGCGCCAGCCACTCAATATGCTCCTGACTAGCGCCCGAACGAATACGCACAAGCGTGAAGCCCGATCCCGCAATCTCGGCCTCCGCTTGCAGCCAATAGCGGCTATCAGCAAACAGCAGCGCCTGATCCGGCGTGACCACGACTGAGCCCATCGAACCTGTAAACCCGGAAATCCATTCACGCCCCATCCAGCGCTCAGGCAAATATTCAGAAAGATGCGGATCGCTCGATGGGATCAAGACCGCCGCAATGGATGCACGCTGCATGGCGGCGCGAAGATCGCTCAAACGAGCGCGGGTAACAGGGTTGTTGCTGATGTGGGTATCCATATTTATTCCAGTGGCGGCGGGTGAGGAGAGGCGGAGCGGGCGGGACGGGTTGAGAAAATCATGGCAATTCATCAGAACTGACTCAAGATAGACTGAATGCTACCTCTTATTGCATGCCCGCTTCATTCATTTATGAATTATGTCAATCGTCGCACTGGAATGAGCAGAAAATACCCCTTCCGCAGAATGGCAAGCACCTGTGTAAAATCCAGTCATTCAATCTTCATAAATTTGTCATAAAACAACGCCTCATAATATCTGAGGCTAATTCGTAAAACATCGCCTCATAACATCCGAGGCAAATAAAAAAGGGAGGGTTCGCGATGTTCTTCGGAAAGCTGCTGCCACGAGATGGCAATTTTTTTGTGATGTTTAATCAGCATGCAGAATGTATCGTGACCGCTGCGGAGGCGCTCTCAAAACTGGTGGTCAATTACGATAACCTGGAGCTTCGCGAGCGTTACACGCGTGAGGTTGATGATGCCGAGCATGCGGCTGATCGCATCACTCAAGAAGTCAATCGCGCCCTGCACAAAACCTTTATTACCCCGATTGATCGCGAGCAGATTCATTCGCTGATCAACACCATGGATGATGTGGCCGATTTGATTCAGGATTCATCCGAGACCATGGCGCTCTATGATGTGCGCCATACCACTGACGAAATCATCCGCCTGACCGACCTGAGTGTGAAATGCTGCCAGCGAGTACGCCATGCGGTCTCGTTAATCAGCAATCTTTCCAAGCCGGCGACGGCAGAAGCGGCGCTCAAGACCTGTGAAGAAATAGACCAGCTTGAATCCGATGCTGACCGGGTATTGAGATCCGCGATGAGCAAGCTGTTTCGCACAGAAGATGATGTGCGTGAGGTGATCAAGTTGAAAGCGATTTATGAATTGCTCGAGACGATCACCGATAAATGCGAAGACGTCGCCAATCTGATCGAGGGCATTGTCCTCGAGAATTCCTAGCGCAGCCCCAAGCATGCAGACCGTTCAAGTCGCATTTTGGGTTGTAGCCATGTTGGTGATATTGGCGCTGGTATTTGATTTCATGAATGGTTTTCATGATGCAGCCAATTCAATCGCGACAGTGGTTTCAACTGGTGTCCTCAAGCCAGGGCAGGCCGTCATATTTGCAGCCTTTTTTAATTTTTTCGCTATTTTTATTTTTCATTTGAGCGTGGCAGCAACCGTCGGCAAAGGCATTGTTGAGCCCGGCATTGTTGATACCCATGTGGTCTTTGGCGCACTGATTGGTGCGATCACCTGGAACGTTGTGACCTGGTACTACGGCATTCCAAGCAGCTCTTCGCATGCCTTGATTGGCGGCATCGTGGGTGCAGTCGTGGCGAAGGCCGGCGCGGGCGCGTTGATTTCTGCCGGGATTTTAAAGCCCGTAGCGTTTATTTTTATCTCACCACTGCTGGGGTTTTTATTGGGCTCGATCATGATGGTGCTGGTTTCATGGGCCTTTCGCCGCGCGACGCCGTCCCGGGTTGATCGATGGTTCCGTCGCCTGCAACTCATCTCGGCCGGGGCCTACAGCCTGGGTCACGGCGGCAACGATGCACAAAAAACCATCGGCATTATCTGGATGCTGCTAATAGCGACCGGCTACACTGCCGCGAGCGACGCATCACCGCCGATATGGACGATTGTTTGTTGTTATATGGCGATCGCGACGGGCACTATGTTCGGTGGTTGGCGCATCGTCAAAACCATGGGACAAAAAATTACCAAACTAAAACCGGTCGACGGCTTTTGTGCCGAGACGGGCGGCGCAGTCACGCTATTTCTCGCCACGGCGCTAGGCATTCCGGTCTCAACCACTCACACGATTACCGGCGCGATTGTCGGCGTCGGTGCCACCAAGCGGGCCAGCGCGGTGCGGTGGGGCGTTGCGGGCAATATTGTGTGGGCGTGGATATTTACGATTCCTGCCAGCGCGTTCGTGGCAGCAGTGGCTTATTGGCTCAGCCTCATTATTTTTTAAGTGCAATGCTTACGTTCTGAATTAACTGTTGGTAAAAGTAAAAAGCCTGCCTTAAAAATTAAGGCAGGCTTTTTATTGAACGACTTTGAATAACTTTGCGGTTGTTTGGGTGCAGGCTACCGAATCGTCAGGGTTCCGTTATTGACTGACCAGTACTGGGTCGTGCCACCGGTGCCCGTGAAAGTATTCATGTTAAAGGTATTGCTGCCTGCCGTACTGCCAGGCACTTTGTAAACATTCAATGCCTGCTGATTCAGATTCCAAGTTAAAGCGGTATTGGTCGCCAGTGTTTCCGCCGCACCTGTTGGCTTAACAAAGAAACATGCATTGCTACCAAATACTTTACCGATACCATCAGCATCAACAGCATAAGCTGCAGCTTCATCACAGGCAATGCAGCGCATAGTCTGCCAGGTCGCGCCAAAGTTATAGATGCTGCTCGCCAAGAACGAAGTCAAGCGCGGCTGGCGACTACGTTGCGTGAAGTGCGGCTCAGTCACAACATTATTGAGCGGGCTATTGCTGATAAAATTATTACCAATCGCAATCGCGGCAGGGTTTTGCAGCACCGTCGCATCTTCGGCTGCGCCTCCGGGGTGATAGTACTGGCCCATAATCGCCATGCCCGCACTGGTGCCGCCAATCGGTATCTGCTTGGTATTGATCAAAAAAATCAACGCCGTCCCGGTCGCTTTGCCTTTGAAATAATCCACATAGTTTTGCTGATTACCACCCGCAACAAACACCATTTCGGCATGCTTGATGGTCTCAGCAACGCAAGCGTTGTCTCCTTTGCTTACGGTATCGATCAGCAGTGTTTGTACCGAGTTCACACCGCCCAGGCCGTACAAATAACTGTTATAAGCATTGGTGCCGGTAGAACGCAACACCACTACATCACCACCGCCAGATTTGCCAATCATCCACTGCATCGCCGCGTCCACATCTGTACCGCCGCCCATTAGCACCACCCCGCTCGTAGTAGTGGTCACCTTGTCAGTAGTACTGCCGACTTTGCCTAGATCGACACCGCTGGGAAGCGTACAAGGCCACACCCCGCCGCCGGAACCTACGGTCAAGGTTGTAGAGGTACTGCCCGATGTATGGCTGGCATCAGCCGCCTGCGTGGCGGTAATCGTGGATGTACCGCTGGCTATCACCGTGACAGTGCTGCCAGAAGCCGTTGCCGCAGCGACCGTTGCCACCGCGGTATTGCTGCTGTTATAGCTGAATGCACCGCTGCTGTTGGAGCTGGGCGCGGTTAAGCTAAATGGTGCATCGCCGGGATTTTTGGCCAGAATAGTAAAGCTGCCGAAGGTCGGCGCTGGCAAGCCACCGCCACCACTACCGCCCGCTAGCGGACCCGTGACATTCAAGGTATAGGCGCCGCTACCCGAATAACTTTTTACCCGGATGTAAAAAGTACCCGCCGCTGTAACGGCCTTGCTGCCGGTTTCGGGATTATTTGAGGTTGAGGCGTAGGCAATATAGCTACCCGTCGCTGCATATAAGAACCAGTCGAAATCAACGCTGCTGCCGTGTGCAAGACTGATTGAAAGCGTGCCAGGGCTGGTCACATCCAGCCGATACCCGTCGTAATCGCTCGATGAACTGAGCAATCCTGCCACACTCACACCTGAACAGATTCCTGCATTCGCGGTGGTGTCCGAATTATTGGGCTCTACTTCTGCGTTAAGGCAAGTGGCAGCCGCTGGCAGGCTGCACAACATACACAGTAAGAGAATGCTTTTTAAGACCGTATAAAAACAAGTGTCGCTACGCATGAAGTAAGCCCCTTTTTATTCAGTTATGAATCAAACAAAAGATTGTTGCAATGCAGCATTTTTGTTTCTGAATCAACGCTTTAAGCCATTTCAATATAGGCAACATCCTGAAAATGTTGATCTGTCAACGCGACGCTACATGATATGTTTGCGACAAATTCATGACGTCGCATAAATCAGGCGTGCGGCTGTTTGCGCGTGAATCCCAAACGCCTGCTCATCTTTAAACCAGTAAACTAATGGTTACGATTTTTTATTGCCGCTGCCAGAAAATGGCGTTTTCTGATAACGACTTTTTTCATTTGAATATTTTTACTATCGAGGTTCAACGATGCGTTTCTTCTTGTCCTGGCTACTGTGGTTGACACTGATTTATAGCGCAGGCTCAGGGGCAGGGGCAGAGGCTGATGTCCCGAATCAGGCGCAGCCGACCACCGTGCAATTGGAAGCGGCCACCAAGGTTGGCATCAGCAAAATTGAACTGAAAATACTGCTGGACAAGCCGCTGTATAAAATGAAGCCTAAAGAAATTGGGCGCTACCTCGCCTATTTGCATGAGGCCGAACCTGACCTGCGAGCGCGCGTTTCCCATCTGGCCCGCAAAAACATTGGTCAGCCCTATGAGATTTTTTTGTTGGGCGAATTTCCGTATGAAACCTATGATGACCAGCCGCTTTTCAACCTTGAGCGCAGCGATTGTGTGGTGTTTGCCGAACACACTTATGCGATGGCACTGAGCCGCTCATGGGAAGAATTTTTCTGGATGCTGCAACGGATTCGATATGTCAATGGCATCATCGGCATCACTACGCGCAACCACTACACCGAGGCGGATTGGAACATACAAAATGCCTGGCTGGTGACCGATATGAGCGCGCAGCTTGGCGGTAATGACGCTGCCACCTATACCGCGATTATTGATCGCGTTGGTTTCCTGAAGAGCACCCATAATGTGGATGTCCGGATCGCGCCGCAAACAATTAACGAATCCTATGTGCCCAAAGTGATCGTGACGAAGGTACTGGCTCAGCTCAAAGCGGGCGACTTTGTTAACGTGATCTCAAAAAAAGATGGTGAATATCTGGCCTCACATGTAGGCTTGGTGGTCATCGACGCTATTGGCGAACGCCGCTTCATACATTCCTCCGAGCCGACAGTGCGTGAAGAAAGTTTCGATGCCTTTATCAACCGCGCACAAATTCGCGACGCTCGTAACAAAACCGCGGGGAAAGCGGGCCTGCAGCTCATGGGCTTTAAATTTCTCAGACTCAATGAAAATCCCGAGGTGCCGCCCATGGCCCCGCAGCCCAGACCCGGCAATTTGCAGGACGCAAATCAATCCAAATAATAACCGCACGGAAGAGCGTCTGGAGGGAGCAGAAAGAACGCAGAAGCAGCATAGAAACTGCGCGGGAGCGGCGCAATCAAAATTCAGTATGCAGGCGTAATGAGCTGACTGAAACTGGCCCACGATCTGCGTTATAAGCCGGGTTGACGATTCGCTGAAAGCCAACGGCAATGGCCGTTCCCTTACGCAAGTTAATGTTGTAGTAGGTCTCAAAAATTTGTTCGCTGCGATAGCGAATACGTCCATCACCCACAAAAAAACCCATGCCACCCGCCGCCAAATAATCACGGTGCGCGGCAGACTGCGCATTGCGGGCAACTGCTATCCCCCAAATATCTTCCGAGCGGCCCCAGGCTGCGCCTTTGATCGCGCCGCCGCTGGAAAAAGAACGATCTATTTCTGCGAAGGCATAGGTTTCAGTTGCACCGTTATTGATCGCCGTTCTCGCAAACAAGCCTATAGCTGGTGTCAGCGACTGTTCCCAGTTGAGACCTATACCTTATTTTGTTTGTTGTTTACGCGCTAGCCCAACATCGGGCGCGCCACCACTCCGTGCGTTCAATGCCAAGGCATTCCGAAAAGCCCCTGCCACCACGACATTGCGAAATACCAGCAGCCGTATCTTGCCGGGTAACTCATCCCATTGATAGCCACGTTCAACCTCCACCTGATCACCGTAGTGAACAAAAAAGCGCCAATCCAGGGGTAAACCATTTGACTCGCGCGCCTGCAGGAATCGCCCGGCACGAAGCACCCAATCGCTATCGTAGTATTCAACCGCCCCGCCCCATGAATATCCACGTGCATCGGCTGCAAAATCATAAGCTCCATGCGTGAGCAGTGCCCAGTTGAGAAACTGCGTGCGCACATCATGCGCAGTGCTGCTGGCATCAAAAATATCAGAAACTGCAAAATTGCCCACCGTCACCACCAGCCGATTTTTAGACCGGGTACGGGCTAATTGATTGAAATCAAATTCAATATTTTCACGCTCACCGCCCATTGCCCAAGTCTGCCGCAGAAAAAACTCTGACCCAGTAAAGTTTAGGTTTGTTGCCCGCTGTTTTTTGCAATTCCTCGTTGGTTAATCCACCCAATCCCGCCAAATTTGACATGGGTACGCCCTGCACTAATTCAGGATTCAAGTACGCCTCCGCACCCTCTCATAAATGCGCGCCCAGGAATCCTGTGGCCGTGAATGAATAGCTTTTTTCATAGGCTGGCAACAGACTATTAGGGCCTGAGTACGCAGCCGAGAACGGTCGCTTTGATTGCCACACATAGGTTGATTGAAACCTCGCTTTCCAAGGCCGGAGGATTGGCATCGCGGGTGCAGTGGGCGTAATAGGCGCAATAGACGAAGTGGGTGCGGGGGAAATCACGCTGGGCTCTGTCGCGGATTCACCGCTTAGATTTTGCTGCGCAAAAACCGGCAAAGATAAAATTTGCAGCGCTGCACCTAAAAAGCTGACCACAAGGTAAATCAGCACCAATTGAATTTTAGTTTTATTGAACACGTTTTTAGTCCTGTGGGATCGGGTTGCACGCGGGGACAGTTCAGGCGCCAGTGCACCCAAATATACAAACGGCGCACCTTACCAGCTTCTTGTTAATGGCCCATGACTGTATGTTTGTGACTGCACGTTTACGGCGGTATATTTATGGTCGCATGGTGAGGCAGCAGGTTGATTGTGTGTTGTAAAAGTGCTTGAAACCGCTGCCTAGCTGATGCCCATATCCCGCATCTATGGCATCCAAAATTGGCTCAGCGCCCGATTACAGGCGGCGTCAGGACTTTGCTAGCGACAGGCAAGGAGGGACTCCGGGTGAGAAGCCAGAATCGTTCGCGCCGCTCGCCGGGCCGAGAGCCTTCCCAGCGTAATTGCCAACCGTTCGTATCCATCTTAATGGGTGCATTTTGGGCAAGGCCTTGAAAAAGGATAGCGTTGCAATCACTACCTTTGTTGAGTTCCAGGCGCTGCGGTTCCAGACCAACAATGTAGTTCAGCATCGCTCGTTCGGATTCGCCCAAGCCAACAGTAGCCAGACATTGTGGATTCTCGTTGAATAACGCGACGCTGATTTCCGAGAACACGGACTGATAACTCTTGGCGGCATCAATCCACGGCAACAACAATGCAAACGCGGTTCCCCAAACCAATATAATCCCGCTCACCCAGCTAATGGTGGCACGCGCTGTTTCTCGAGACAGCCGTGTCAGCAGGTAAAGCCAGCCTACCATCAACCCCACTGCCAGCACCGCACCCAACGGGTACAACTGAAACGGTAAATCCATCGGCAAATACCTGGCCAAGATCGGCAAGGTCAGCGGCTCATCTGCAACAAATATACAAAACCATATGGCCCAGCACAGTGCGGCGATTGCGCCAAAGATAATGCGAGCTGCCCAGTCAGAAACCTCACTGATTCGGGCTGGCAGCATCATCATTGCCGGTACGCTCGTGGTGGCTAGCGGAATCAGCATCGGCAGCAGGTAAACGACGCGACCCGATGCGGAAGCGATATATACTCCCAAAAGGACGCCCAGCACGACCAAACTCACCTGAAAACCGGGGCGGGCAAGCGCGGTAAGCCGCATTTTCCAAGCAGCCCACATTGTCAACGGTAACACCGGAAACGTAAACCATGGGATAGTTTTGAGCAAATGTCCGCTTTCGTGTGAAGCACCCAGCGTCGGCACCGAAAATCCGACAAACCGGCCAACATTGTTAACCCATAGCCATTCCATGAATAGCTGCGGATCGCGCCCATAAAGCGCTATAGGCCAAATCAGTATCCAGGGCAAACTGGCCAATAGCGCAACCAACATCCCGTAGGCGTAAGTGCGCGTCCGCCATGAGCTGAATAAAATGGGTAATAGCAGCGCTGCCAAGCCCAGCACACCTGGGCCCAATAACCCTTTTGCCATGAACGCCATGCCCAGCCCGGTGCCCAGCAATACGCCACCCTTTAACGGCCGTTCCTGAATCCATGCCCAGCCCCAAAACGCAACCGCGAAACCGGCCAACAACGGCAAGTCCGGGATCATCATTCGGCCATGCTGCTGGAGCCCAATGGAAGCCAGCAACGCCAATACCGCATAACGGCCATAGCCCGGCCCCCACCAACGCCGGGCTGCGCTGGCGGTCCCCACAAACGTAATCAGCATGAAAATACCGATGGCGAAGCGCGCACCGTATTCAATAGCCAGCCAGGGAGAGGCCAGATGAGCCGTTCCTGCAGCAACCCAAACAAAGAGCGGTGGCTTTTCCATGAAGGGTTCACCCGCCAAGGTGGGAACGACCCAGTCGCCGGTCTTCACCAAGCTATCGATGAGCCCAAACATGTAGGGCTCGTCCGGCTTCCAGGGCCCAAAAGCAACGATGCTGGGCAATACATAAGCCAGCGCCAGCGCGATCAATATCACCAAGCTGAGGCGACGAGCAGGAATTGCCTGATGTTCGATTAGCTCTATTGAAATGGCTGACGTAGCGGATTTGTCAATATAAAAATTACTGTCGCGGGGTAACAACACCGACACCTGTGGGTTTGGGTTATTCATAATTTTCTGGCCATTCAATTTTTGCAATTAACAGTGGGCATCGTCGAATGCATCTGCCGTCGCCAATCAGGCTGGGTTATTTACCATGGATAGAAAATACAAGTACAGGCTAGAACACATGAAACGGTTAGGGCGTATTTTCATGCATAAAACGTGTAATTTTACTCTGCAAATCAATATCCGGGCAGGCATCACACTATGATGCGCTCGCTCATTGAATCGTCATGCAATTCGACTATAATCAGCACTTTATTTGGTGGGATTGGTTTGCAAATTTTTCAAGGGCAACATTCGTGATTTATTTTCGAGTACTGGCGCTGCAGGCTATTTTTTTATTTTTATTTTTACTTTTATTTTTGTTCGATGTTCAAGCTGAGCAACTCTCCCGCAGCCAGGCAGAACAGCTTTGGCGGCTAAATAACCGCGATATTAAAATAGCATTAAGCGCAATTACGGGAGCCCGCGGCGATTTAGCCACCGCCGACCGGATGCCTAACCCTACCCTATCCCTTTCCACCACCCAGATCAACACCCATTCCGGTATCGGTGGTGGTGGCATTGCGGATAAAACAATTGATTCCGTACTGCGTGTTGAACAAACATGGGAGCGCGGCGGCAAGCGCGATTTGCGCGCAAGCGCCGGACGCGCTCGCGTCATGGCTGCACAAGAGGATGCTGTTGAGGCTGAGCGACAAGGCCTGATTCAGCTATACAGCGCGTATTGGGATTTGAAACTGGCATTTGACCGGGAGCGTCTGACTCAATCATCCGCTGATCTGGCGCGCCAAAGTACGGCCGCCTCTGAGAAACGCCTTAAAGCAGGCGATATTGCCGCCGTCGATTTCGCGAAGCTGCACATCGACGCGCTTCGCGTTGAAACGGATGCGCGTAGTACGGTCGCTGACCGCCAAAAAGCGCAATTCGGGTTAGCGGTCCTAATTGGTCGCGAACTGGTCGCAGAAACACTGGTGTGCGCGGACGACTGGCCAACATTAGCCGGCCCCGTACCTTCGCTGCGTGACGCTGCCGGAGTGGACGCTCGGGCAGACGTGAAAGCAGCATCACAAAAGCTGGCAGCAGCGCTTGCCGTTCGTGAGGGCGCAAAAGCTTTGAGTGCGCGCGACATCACGGTAGGCCTGCAGTTTGAACGTTATCCGCCCGCCGCCGGATTTTCGCCCAACAACACCTGGGGTATTAGCGTTGCCGTACCACTGTTTGCATCATCATCGTATTACCGCGGTGAATCGATGCGCGCAGAGGCGGATCTGGATGCGGCGCGTGAAACCGTTGAGCGCACCCGCTCATTTGCCAGATTCGAGCAGGGCCGAGCGCTGGCTGATCTTCAGTCGAGCATGGAGCGCCGCCGAGGGTTGGAGAATGAATTATTGCCAGAAGCAGAGCGCGTTGCCAAAGCGAATGAATTTGCCTATCTCAACGGCGGAATCAGCCTGCTCGACCTACTCGATGCGCGACGTACCTTGCGCCAGTCTCAACAGGATTTAGCAGCCGTGCGCAATGACCATGCGAAAGCATTGGTCACCTGGCAATTACAATTACCGCAACCACCAACACTCGGCTTGACGCCTAGGGAAATCATCAATGAAAAATAGTCGTCTGCTTATTGCCTCGCTAGCGTCGTGCCTGGCGGGTGGCGGCGCAGTATTTGCCTACACCCAATACGCACGTTCGTCGGCCGCACCGATAACTGCCGAGAAGCCTGCGGCGGATTTAACCAGCGCAACAACGGTGCAGTTTCCGGAATCATCACCGCAACTCGCCCAAATCCGTACCAGCGTTGCAATCGTGTCTGAAATTCCGCTGGTCGAGCCGCTCGCGGCGCGCCTCAGCTATGATGAAAACCTTACGGTACGCATTAATTCACCGATCGCCGGAAGGCTGGTTGAGATGCTGGTTAAGCCAGGCGACATTGTGCGCGCTGGACAATCATTGGCGCGAATTGACTCCCCGGATTTGGGCAATGCGGCCGCCGATGTCGAAAAAGCCCACGCTGATCGAATCCGTAAGCTCGCCGCCTATAACCGCTCCAAGACCTTATTTGACGCGGAGGTTTTGGCGAAGCGCGATTTGGAATCCGCCGAGGCGGACTTAGGACAGGCAGATGCCGAACTCAACCGTGCGACCTTGCGCCTGGCAAATTTAAACGCTACCCGTGGCCGTATCACTGGCCAGCAATATCTTTTAGCTGCACCTATTGCGGGCACGGTCGTAGACCGGCAGGCAAACATCGGCATGGAGGTTCGCCCAGATCTACCGAATCCTCTTTTTATTGTCAGCGACCTTAAAAAACTTTGGGCGCTCATTGATGTGCCAGAACAGTCGTTAAATGCAGTTTCTGTAGGGAGCGAAGTGGCACTGGAAGTAAGCGCCTATCCGGGCCGCCCATTTAGCGCAAAAATCGATTTTGTATCCCCGGTACTTGATCCAAACACGCGGCGTATTCAGGCACGCGCATCGCTTATCAATAGCGAAGGACTGTTGCACCCGGAAATGTATGCGAAAGCACTGGTATCGGGAAAAGACGGACGTAAAGCGCTGCGCATCCCGATCAGTGCGCTGGTTTCTGATGGCGCGAAAAACTATGTATTTATCGAAAGTGCCGCCGGTAAATATGAAAAGCGCGCGGTCGGTCTGGCAGCGCAAAATCGCGATTTTGCTTACGCGAGTCGCGGTGTTGAGGTCGGCGACCATGTGGTGTCCACGGGCGCACTATTGCTGAATTCCGAACTGGCCTCCAGTGCGCAATAGCAGCGGGAAAAATAATGCTTAATTCATTTTTTATTTCCATTCTGCGCCAACGCGCCTTCGTACTGATCGCGGCGTCGCTCCTGTTGGGGTTTGGTATATACGCTTTTCAACAGTTACCGATTGAAGCGTTTCCCGATGTGCAAGATGTGCAGGTGCAGATCATCACGCAAATTTCTGGCCAGGCTCCTGAAGAAATGGAACGGGTGGTGACCTTGCCGATCGAGCGCGAAATGAGCGGCGTGCCGGGCTTGCTTCAAACCCGCTCTATCTCGCTGACCGGGTTATCGATTATCACGTTAACCTTCGCCGAAGGGACACAAGACTATTTTGCTCGCCAACAGGTTTTGGAAAAACTCCAGACTGTGACACTGCCTACAGGCGTTCAGCCGTCGCTAGCGCCGCTTACGACCGCGGTCGGTGAAATTTACCGATATGTATTGGATGCGCCTCCTGGCACATCCATTACTGAAATACGCACGATGCAAGATTGGACAATACGCCCAGCGCTCAGGATGGTGCCTGCGGTGGCCGATGTGGTGAGTTTTGGCGGTGCGATTAAGGAATATCAGGTACAGGTCAACCCGGATTTGCTGCGTAAATTTGGGGTTACCCTCGACCAGGTTAATCAGGCTCTGACAAAAAACGGCGACAACGCCGGTGCTGGCGTGATTCGGCGGGGCGACGAGGGTTTGGTACTAAGAAGTATCGGCATTTATGAAACGCTGTCTGATATTGGTGAAGTAGTAGTGGCCTCGCGTAACGGCCGCTCAATCCGGGTAAGTGATGTTGCAAATATAGCGATAGGCGAGCGCACCCGTTCAGGGATCGTGGGACATAACCAGGATGATGATGTTGTACAAGGCATTGTCTCCATGATCAAAGGCAGTAACGCCAGCAAGGTTGTGGATGCTGTTAAAGGCCGTGTTGATGAGATCAATCGACGCCTACCCAAAGGTTACAAGATCCGCTCAATCTATGAGCGCTCCGAGCTGGTGTCTCACACCGTACGAACCGTTGCCGAAAACCTCACCATCGGCGCATTACTGGTCATCGGCATATTGCTTTTATTTCTGCGCAACTGGCGGGCCGCGGTTATCGTTGGCAGTGTTATTCCGCTGGCACTGTTGTTCGTTTTCATTTTGATGCAGGCCTCGGGCGTATCGGCTAATTTATTATCGTTAGGCGCAGTCGATTTTGGTGTCATTATCGACAGCGCAGTGGTGCTCGTGGAGGCCCTGATGGTCAAACTGGCGAGCGACGCCGCGCTGGCACAAGCCAACAATCAAGCAGGGCTGGAAGCAGGCGTCGCCGGACGCGCTGAATCACTGCGCGCCACGCTGGTTGAACTTGCCGGGCCAATCATTTTCTCAAAAGCCATTATCATTGTGGCGTTTTTGCCGATATTTACGTTTCAGCGGGTTGAAGGAAAAATCTTTACACCCGTGGCATTGACGCTTTCATTCGCATTGCTAGGCGGTTTGATTTTGACGCTGACCCTGGTGCCAGCATTACTTTCGCTTGCGGTACGACGCACCGACATGGCCGAGCGTGAAAGCCCTTGGATGCATCGTTTACAAACCGCGTACAGCAATCTGCTGCTGCGGTCGAGAGCATACAGCTCGCTACTGATTGGCGGCTCGGTGGCAACCTTACTGGTCGCGATTCTTGCGGCGCCACTGCTCGGCTCGGAATTTCTGCCCAAACTTGATGAAGGCAATATTTGGCTCACCATTAGCCTGCCGCAGCCAACGGCCATCGAGACCACCAAGGAAGTCGAACGCCAGGTCAGAAAAATATTACTGTCTTATCCAGAAGTGAAATCAGTTATAACTCAGGTAGGCCGTCCCGATGACGGCACCGACCCTAAAGGAACCAATAATTTGGAAATATTGGCAGATCTGAAGCCGAAGTCAGAGTGGAAATTTTCAGCCAAAGATGAGTTGGTAGCCGACATGACCAAGAAGCTGCGCGCCATTCCTGGTCTGCCGACTAATTTTTCACAAGTTATTGAAGACAACGTGGAAGAAGCGCTGTCCGGCACCAAAGGCGAAATTTCGGTAAAAATATTTGGGCCAAGCTTAGACGTATTGGAAGCAAAGGCACAGGCCATCGCGCGCATCCTGTCCAGTATTGAAGGTGCAGTAGATGTGGCGGCTATTCCGGTTGGTGGGCAAACTGAAGTGACGGTCAATATAAAACGCGACCGGCTCGCGCGATTCGGCATCAACGTTGCCGACGTTAATGCGGCCATTCAAACCGCATTCGGCGGCACCACGGTTAACGCGGTCTATGAAGGCGACAAACGGTTTGATGTAACGCTGCGGTTGGCCCTTCCATTTCGCGATGCGATCGACGATATCGGCGTGCTCGCATTGGCGCTGCCAAACGGGCAGGGAAGCGTACCGATTAGCGAGCTGGCAGATATTGATGTTCACCAAGGCGCAGCGCGCGTTACCCGCGAGGCCGGCGGTCGTAACGCAACGGTCAAGGCTAATCTACGCGGGCGCGACCAAGGCAGCTTTGTGGCTGAAGCGCAAGCCCGCGTGGCCGATGAGGTGAACTTGCCACCAGGCTACTCAGTGACATGGGGTGGTCAGTTTGAAAACCAGCAGCGCGCTACCGCGCGATTAAAGATTATTATTCCCATCGCGCTGACATGTATATTTTCTCTGTTGTTCTGGAATTTCCGCAGCCTGCGCCCCGCGTTTTTAGTGTTGGGGATGATTCCATTTACCCTCATCGGCGGCTTTGCAGGCTTGGCGTTTGCAGGTCTGCACTTATCCGTGTCAGCCGCGGTAGGATTCATCGCAGTTGCGGGCATTTCCGTACAAAATGGCGTCATCATGCTTGAAAAAATATTTGATCACGCCAAGTCTGGCATGAGTTATCGCGATGCGATTATCGAAGGCGCAGTAACGCGTTTACGACCCATTATGATGACGGCCTTGATGGCCGGACTTGGCCTGCTGCCAGCTGCGCTTTCGCATGGAATTGGTTCCGAAACACAGCGCCCGTTTGCCGTGGTGATTGTTGGCGGGATTGTGAGTGCAACGGTGTTTACACTCATCCTGCTGCCTATTTTGGCTCTGCGTATTGGCTTGATGCGGCGAGATCAAAAACTACCCGACGGTAATTAATGACGACGATTTTTCTCAGCAACTCCAAGCAAAGTGCTAGGTACAGATATGCACATACTGGGCATATATCGCTAATTGGTTTGCGAAACAATGCCGCGGTTTTGTCGTCTATTCATCACCGTCTCCAACCATTCAAAAGCAATTTCGCTTAGCAGCGCCAGCACCGCGGCGGGAATCGCGCCGGCCAACAATAGCCCGCGATCATTCAAGGCCAACCCGGTAACGATACGCTCGCCATAGCCACCTGCGCCAATAAATGCGGCAATGGTGGCGGTGCCAATAGCAATGGCCGTAGCGGTGCGGATGCCCGCGATGATGGTGGGCAGCGCCAATGGCAGCTCGATTTGGCGCAACACATCACGATCAGACATACCCAGCGCACGACCTGCCTGGCGCAATCCATCGGGCACCTCAATAAGCCCTGCACAGGTGTTGCGCATAATGGGCAACAACGCATACAGCGTCAACGCGAGCAGCGCCGGTGCTACGCCAATCACTCCCATCAATGAAATTAACACTGCCAGCATCGCCAGCGATGGTACGGTTTGCAGCAGCCCGGCAGCGCCTAACACCACGGCGCGTAGCCGGCGATGCGGGAAAATATAAATGGCTAACGGAACAGCCACCAGCATGGCCATCACCACTGAAAATACCACCAGCCCCAGATGCTGCAGAGTGAGCCGCCCTAAGTCAGGGCCGAACAGCTTGAGGATAAATCGTGGGCTATCAGCGGCGTCATGTTGATGACGGCCTGCCAGATGATCACGCGCGATGATCTCAAACCCAACCCCATTCAATTCAGCGCGGGCATTCATGGCAATCATGGCGGACTCATCAATGGTGCCGGCAAGTAGCTGCATGCCTTGCCATGCAGCCGGAAAACGCTGCGGCAAATCCAGCCGGTAGAGCACTACCGCGTCATAGCGCGGAAAATAAGCCCTGTCATCAGCCAGCACCCGCAGTCCCAGGTGCGTAATTTTGGCATCGGTGGTGTAAATATCGGTGACATCAATCTGTTTTTTTATCAGCGCATCATAAGCGAGCCCGTGATCAAGGCTAATGGGCGAACTGGTAAAACCATATTTTTGCGTCAAGCCTTTCCAGCCATCCTGCCGTCCAATAAATTCATTCGATAACCCCAGACGTTGCTCAGGATGTCGCGCCAGATCGCTCAGGGTTTTGATCCCGAGCGTATCTGCATCAGCCGCGCGCATCGCGAGCGCATAGCCATTATTAAAACCCAGCGGAATAGCCACGCCCAAACCCAAGGGCTTAAGCTGCTCGTTTATTTCCGGGATCGAAAGCGGCTTCGCACTTTTTAAAATCTCCTGGCTGATCGTGCCGAGGTAATCCGGATACAGATCGATATTGCCAGCTCGCAGTGCCGAATAAACAATTGCGGTATTGCCCAGACCTTGTAACACCTCAGTCGAGGGCGGCGATCCTGTTGCCAGCGCGTTGGCAGATGCGGTAGAGCTAGCCGTTTGTGCCAGAATCTGCGCCAAAATATAAGATTCTGTAAACCGTTTAGAACCAACGCGTAGGCTATCACTCGCACTGGTTGCAGCATTTGCGGTGCTCAGCAGCAATACTAAGACCAGCAAACCGGCAGCGCAGGCCAACACTAAAGGCGATAGGAATCGCGCTATAAATGGCGATATTAATCGCACTATGAATCCCAGTGCGGGCGCGGGCAGATAATCATTATTTTTCATAAGCGAAGCATCACTGATTGGGCAGTCAGGGTCAAGAACGATGTGAGTCAATGGTTAAAAAATGTTGGAAATTCTTATCTGTAGCCGCCAAACACAAGCACTGGCGAGGCTTTCCAGCCACTTCACGAATCATGTCACGAGCCATAATGTATCATTCAGATTGCCCGATAAAGCAACATCATGGTTAGCAATCAATTGTTTAACACCGCTCGACTTCATGCAGCACTTTTAACTTCGCTTCTCATTTTCACAAAGGTGGCTCATGCGCATCGCAATTTTTATCACCGGCGGCACGTTCGACAAGGAATATAACGAACTTAACGGCGAGCTCTTTTTCAACAAAACCCACATCAAGGAAATGCTCACATTAGGACGTTCGCTGCTGCCAACCCGCGTTGAAACCCTGATGATGAAAGACAGTTTGTTCATGACGGATACTGACCGCGCCGTCATCGCCAAAGCCTGCAAGGCTGCGAAGGAACAGCACATCGTAATCACCCACGGCACGGACACCATGGAAGAGACAGCGCGCTATTTGGCAGATGCGTTTTCGGCCAGTCCTTCATCCAAAGCCAAACTTAATAAAACCATTATTCTCACTGGCGCCATGGTGCCTTATAAATTTGGTTCGTCCGATGGCTTGTTTAATTTGGGTAGCGCGCTCGCCTATGCACAAATGTTGACGCCGGGCGTTTATGTCGCGATGAATGGTCGCTGGTTTGCCTGGGATAATGTGCGCAAGAACAAAGGGGCTGGCTATTTTGAAGAGCGGCAAAAACCCAAGCGCGCGACCAAAATTATTTAAAATCCAGGGTCATACTGCCAACCAAACAGCGTGACGGCGCTTATAACTAACGCTGGCCAGCCTCGCGTAAAAATCTTTTTTGCCGCTCCAGTTCAGCTTGCGCTTTACGTCGGTCTACCTCTTCTTGCACCAGGCGCGAGCGTTCTGCTGCTTCTGCGGTGGCTTTATCGCGAGCGATTTGCTCAAGCGTTGGGCCAGCCACAAAACGCTTATTACGCATTTCCTCTTCGTTTGCCAGGCGCTGGTTTTCAATACGATCTTGATCTGCTTTTGCACGTTCAAGCCGATCGCGTTCGATTGCGGCCTGCCGCTCAATTTCAATTTTCATCCGCTGCGCAACCAGGCGCTGGTTCTCGGCGGCCTGCTCTGCCTGCTCCTGCTGCGCGCGTTCTTTAGCCTGATGATCAAAATATAAATAAGTGCCGCCTGTAGCCAACGGTATTAACACCAGTAGCGCAGTCCGCAATAACGACACCGCAGGTGATGGCCCATTGGCTGCCTCCCGTTTTTGCACAAGCTTGGCATCGTATGCCGAACGCAGGTCGGCGTCTGCCAGCACCCGGTAAGCTTCATTAATATCGGCCAGCGCGACGACGCGTTTTTTTTCTTTCAGTGAGCTGTCCTGCTCAACCGCCAGCAGCCGCTTTTGATAGGCCCGCACAATCCATGTGGGGCTGGCGTTTTCGGGGATGTCCAGAATGTCGTAAAAATCACGCTTCATAGTTACAGATAGGTGCATAAATAGAAATTTGATTCCGCTATTATGAATTCAAATTCGCGATTTATGCACAAATAGTCAATCTAGTCTGCCCTGGTGGCGGGGATGGCCGGGGCAGTGGCAGGCAACGTAGATTGAATAGTCCGAAATCAACGCAATCGCTGGTTAGTGGATCTAAACCGTGTCACCTCAGGCTCGCGGCGTGACTGATGCTTTGTACCACGCCCTGTCACCCGTTTGCGCCACATCTCAAAGCTGGTGCGTTTTAAATGCTTGCGCATCAGCTCAATAACACGCTGCTCGTCAAACCCGAATTGAATTTTTATAGCTTCAAATGGGGTTCGATCTTCCCACGCCATCTGGATGACGCGATCCACAATAGCCATGTCAATTTCGGGTGATTTCATAGCCACATGATAACAACGCAATAGCGGTTGCGGCGCATGTACTTTAAAAAATACTGCATTCAACTTTGTTTAAACAAATGAAAAAACTGTCTTGAAACAGCGAATTTTTCTGGGCGCATTTTTAAATAAAGCATCAGCTTTTCCGGCCCCTCGCGTACGACGCGGTCGATCACGCGAGCGTTGACAATCGTACCTCGATGCACCTGCCAGAATTCATCTTCATTCAGACCTTCGAGTAATTCTTTTAGCGGGGTGCGCACCAGCGCTTCACCATTCTGCGTGACGATGCGCGTGTATTTGGTGTCGGATTGAAAAAATACCACATCATTAATATTGATCAACCGCGTTTGATTGCCCAGTGAGGCGCGAATCCATTTCAGCTTGGGCGGTGATGAGCCTGCATGATGGTTCAGGAGTGATTCAAGCAGCACGGATAAATCAGGCAGCGGCGTCGTTCCCCTATCCTGAAACTGTTTTTTTAAACGCAGCACGGTCGCGGCCAGTCGTCTGGCTTCAAGCGGTTTCAATAAATAATCTATGACACCATTTTCAAACGCTTTGATGGCGTACTCATCATAAGCCGTGACAAATACAATATGTGGTGCATCTGCTTCAGTGCATATTTCAGCGGCCACTTCCAAACCCGTTTTGCCCGGCATACGGATATCAAGAAAAACAATTTGTGGGCGATATTTTTTCCAAAAATGGATGGCTTCTATGCCATCTTTTGCCACCGCAACAATATCAAGCTCGGGCCATGCCTCGCCCAGCATGCCAAGAACACGTTCGCGCATCAGCTTTTCATCTTCAGCGATCATCGCGGTAACGGTTGTACTCATTGTTTTATCCATCATTCACTTAATTATTTTCTGATTTTTCTATCGGTACTGCCAAGGTAGCAATCTCAGGCAAACACAAAATGGCGGTAAATCCATGCGGCTGGTTATGGATTGTTTCCAATGATGCGGTATCTCCAAAAATAGCGGAAAGACGCTCACGAATATTGGCCAGGCCCAGCCCGCCTCCGGCATGACCGCCAGCGCCCACGACCTGCACCCCGCAGCCATTATCGGCGACCATGAGGCGCAATTGCCCGCTCTGAATGGATGCCGTTATCACGACCTCTCCACCCGGCGGATACGGTTCCAAGCCATGTTTAATCGCGTTTTCAACCAGCGAAATTAACATCGCCGGTGGCATGGTCTGTCGGGCTAATTCAGCAGGCAATTCAAGTCGATAGGTAAGCCGGGAATCCATGCGTGTTTTCATGATCCCCAGATAAGCCTGGACCATCATGAATTCGCGTTGCAAGGTTGAGGTTTCTTCGCGCAGCCCCGATAATCCCGAGCGCAAAAATGTAATCAGTTGCGCCACCAGTGCAGCGGCTTCAGGGGCTCCCGCTTCAGCGAGCTGCTGCACACTGGCCAGAGTATTAAACAAAAAATGCGGCTCAACCTGTGCCTGCAATAATTTAAGTCGCGCATCCGTTAGCTGCCTCGCCAGTCGCTCCTGCGTAGCACTTTCAGCCAGCTCCTCATTGCGGCGCTGAAGGTGGCGGCGGCGGAATTGTACGATCATCACCAGCAACGCGAAATAGATTAAGCCTGTGATCAAGCCGCCTATTAGAACCAGCAAATAAACACGCGATAGTTCTGAGCCGCTAAATTTTTCAAATCCTGCAAAGCCATCAACGCCATGCCTGACTAACCGCGCAATGGTTCTACCCACGACCCCGCCGGCAATCGCCAACCCCAGCGTAATGAAAAGCAGTTTAATACTCGGCGTGAACCGAGCATGTCCGAACCAGGCGCTCAGCAAGCCGATGCCGATGGCACCCATCATCATCAGTGACAGCACAGCCGCTTCAAACCACGACACCTCACTCGCTGTTGACCATCGGAACAACGCCATGCCGGTGGCCCAAAGCGCTATAAATATCAGGATACTTCTGCCAACATGACCTTTCAATAACGCATCGAAAGCGAGAATATCGGCCTGTTCAGCCGACGATAATTTGGCGAGTTTTTTAGCTTCGTATTCCCGATAACGGGTTTTGCAGCGGATTTTGATTTTGTCCAACATGGGGTTAAGGCCTCCTTGTGCGACAAGATACCGTTTGAGCTATTGATACACAACCACGTTGCGACGAAATACGATGGGCTGTGATGAATGCATGGGGTTGTGTAAACTTTGCTTGTTAAATTAATTAGATTAATGACAGGGGTATCACATGGCAGACATCACATTAGTTCGAAACCACACACTGGGTCTCAAAGGCGCACGCGCTGCCGCTGATAAAATGGCCGATAAACTGACTGAAAAATTTGGGTTATCCGGCGACTGGCAAGCCAACACCCTGATTTTTGAACGGCCTGGCGTTAGCGGCAAGCTCACCGTCACAGACCACGATATGAATCTTGAAGTGACGCTGGGGTTTTTGCTCAAAGCGATGAAAAGCCCGATAGAGCGCGCGGTGCATGAACAGCTTGATGCGGTTTTAACGGAAGATAAACCCGTTAAAAAGGTCGCCGCAAAGGAAGAGAAGGCAGCGGCAAAAAAACCTGCGCCGAAGAAAAAATAATGGCTGTTGCTATGGGATGGGTGGGCGATGTATATCTACCATTCCTCGATCACCGCCAACGGGTCAGCAACACTATCAAAGATCCGGTTAATCAGCAGGGCCTCGCGCGACGCAATGGTTTCCAGGAAATAATCTGCACCCTTCATGTGGCGAAACGCTGTAAAACCAGCTTCCAAAAACTGTTGCATCTCGGCTAGCCCTGCTAATTTTGAAGGGCCGCGCAGCATTTTTAGGGTGGTGTAGATGAGGGGCTTTTTGACGACCACATCCAGACTCCGGCCCACTTCCTGCATCAATTGCACTTGGTGTAATCGGTCATCGCGTCGCCCTGCCGCGCGGAACGCCGCCAGATAATTTGCCTCGGTCACTTTGCCTTCACCAATACGTGAGGCCAGCGCTTGATCAAACTCTTCTGCCAGGACATCCAGCTCCAGCGCTTTTTCAACCGCATCAAACGCAAATTTGGGCAATACCCGTTTGATGGTGGGATACATGCGGATTAATTCACGATCACGTAGCACCGAGCGCTTGATACTATCGCCGGCCCCATAAAGCTCATCAAGAAAAAACGCCACGGCCGGCGCATACCGCGCATCTGCCGCGAGATCACGGTACGTGCGATCCAGGCGGACGTGTTGCCAGCGTTTAACATCCTGCAGCTTTTGCAGAAAACGGGCTGAGTGCACGGCCCCGCCCCGCAGGCTTTCAAGTTTTTTTAGGTGATCCAGCATTTTTCATTTAGGCCTAAGGTGTTGCTGATATTTAGAGCAATCAATCTAATTGAGCGCCGTGCTGCGGTAACGACGCTGGTATTCTACGGCTGATCTTCTGCTTAATTTCAAAGCCAAAATTTTTACTTCATTTTTTAAATGATTAGAGACTGATTATGGATATAGCCCAGCCCGCATCACCACTTATTGACAACATGCGCGACACATTTAATCGCACCCGCAATGCGTTTATGCGCGACTATGCGCCCTCTGCTGCGGCACGTCAGGCGCTATTGCAGACGCTTGCTACCATGCTGATCGCCAATAAAGACGCCATCACTAAGGCTATTAGTGCTGATTTCGGCAATCGCTCCGCGCATGAAACCGAGCTGCTGGAAATATTTCCTGCGCTATCCGCTATCAAGGATGCCAAGCATCAGCTTGCTCGCTGGATGAAGCCAAAACGCGCTTGGGCGTCGATGTATTTTTTACCGGGGCGCATTGAATTAAGGCCGCAACCGCTCGGCGTGGTGGGCATTATCGTGCCGTGGAACTACCCGCTATTACTGGCGATTGCGCCACTGGTTGGCGCGCTCGCGGCCGGTAATCGCGCCATGCTTAAAATGAGTGAGCTCACCCCGCGCACGGGTGAGTTACTCGCAGCATTGATCAGCCATCATTTTTCATCCGACCAGATCAGTGTGGTTAATGGCGATGCTGCTATTGGTGAAGCGTTTTCCCACCTGCCCTTTGATCACTTGCTGTTCACCGGCTCGACCCATGTTGGCCGTCTCGTCATGCGCGCAGCGGCAGCTAATCTCACGCCCGTTACGCTTGAGCTGGGTGGCAAATCACCCGCCATCATCGGGCCCGAATGCGATGTGGCCGAGGCCGCTGAAAAAATTCTGTTTGGTAAATGTCTGAACGCAGGCCAAACCTGTATTGCGCCCGATTATGTGCTGTTGCCCAGCGGCCAGGAAACGGCCTTTATTGCAGCGGCTAAAACTGTGGTCGCCGCACTTTATCCGACCCTTGGCACCAACCCGGATTACACCAGCATTGTTAATCGTCATCATCTGGCGCGGCTGCAGGATAATCTTGCGGATGCAGCGAGTAAAGGCGCGTCCATTGTGCCGCTGGCTGGCACCAACGAGCATCTGGATGATGTACAAAAGCTCGCGCCGACAATTGTTTATCAGGTGAATGATGCC
This sequence comes from Burkholderiales bacterium, assembly GCA_043780475.1. GTDB lineage: Bacteria > Pseudomonadota > Gammaproteobacteria > Burkholderiales > Usitatibacteraceae > UKL13-2. The sequence goes on from JAYWCO010000024.1 coordinate 24,224, forward strand.
ATGCGCGTGATGCAGGAGGAAATTTTTGGGCCCATCCTGCCACTGGTTACTTACGACACACTGGATGGCGCGATCCGCTATATAAACGACCATCCCCGCCCACTGGCGCTTTACTATTTTGGGAACCATGGCGACCACATTGAGCAGGTCTTGAACGAGACCACCGCAGGCGGCGTCACCATCAACGAAACCCTGCTACATATCTCGCAAGAATCGCTGCCGTTTGGCGGCGTGGGGGCGTCAGGTATGGGTGGTTATCACGGCAAGTGCGGCTTCGATACCTTCTCAAAAATAAAACCGATTTTCCATCAATCCAGATTGAACGGCTTGGCACTGTTTAAGCCGCCATACGGCAAGCGGTTTGAGTCGCTGCTTAAATTTTTGCTGCGGTAGTGTTTTGCAACAATGGTATTTTGGTAAATTTAAGTTGTGATAGCTTAAAACATAAACACATTACCGGGCAGGTGTCTTAGGCCATTTATGCTTCAATATGCCCGCCCAGCCAAGTGTTTTATTTTTAATTTCTGATTTTTATTTTTATTTTTATTTTTAGCCACGCGCTTAATGTTTTGCGCTGACCTCATCGCCCCACAAGGCTTTCAAGCGTGCATCACGGCCACAGCCCGCACGATAAAAACTATAGCGCGCCGGGTTCTTTTTGTAGTAATCCTGATGGTAATCTTCAGCCGGATAAAATTCAGGGGCGACAGTAATTTCAGTCAAAATATCGCCTTTGAACGGCTTGGATTTTTGCAAGGCTGCTTTCGATGCCTCGGCTGATTTTTTTTGTGCCTCACCATAGGTAAAAATACCGGTGCGATACTGGGTACCAACATCGCAAAATTGCCGATTTTTTACGGTCGGATCGGTATTGCGCCAATACACATCCAGCAGTTTTTCGTAGGAAATTTTCTTGGGGTCATAGACTACTTGGACGGCCTCGGCATGACCGGTGCTGCCGGATGATACTTCTTGATAGGTCGGGTTTATTTTGCTGCCGCCAATATAGCCTGAGGTGGTTGAAATAACGCCCGGCAACACATCAAACGGCGCCTCCATACACCAGAAGCAGCCACCGGCAAAGGTAGCCTTGGCGGTGGCAGACGACGCCGCAGGAGCGGCCGCCGCTGCGGGCGTGGCCACTGCTGCCGGTGCGGCAACAGGCGGTTTGGCGGCCTGCGCGAACACGTTCGACGCAGCGAGCAGGAGTAGCAAGGCAAGTTTTTTCATGGCAGAGTTCTCGTTGAAGGGATCACTGCCATCTACGTTAAACCATCACGCACGGATGCGTCATTGCGCGCACTGCGTATGCCGCAAGCGCGCAACCGCTGTCCCGCCAGCCGCCGCTACACCGGCATGTTCATGATGTCGTGATACGCGCTTACCACGCGGTTGCGCACCTGCACCAGGGCCTGGAACGAGATGTTGGCTTTCTGCATCGAGATCATGGTCTCTTCGAGCGAGGCCGCCGGATCACCGAGTTGAAAGCGGCGCGCATGGGTGCTTGCTTCTTGTTGCGCACCATTGACTTGCTCAATCGCGCGTGCCAGCGCAGCGCCGAAACCGCCGCTTTGCCCGGCTGCTTCGCCTGCGCCCAAAGTACGCAGCGCGGATGCC
>JAYWCO010000025.1:0-1957 GCA_043780475.1 Burkholderiales bacterium
CACCGACACCACCAGCACGCTGGCGATACCTGCCGCGACCGACAGTGCAACGAAAAATCGAATAATCTGGCTGGATAGTGTTTGTGCGTTCAAGGCCACAAACAATTGATTATTGCTGGCGATCCATGAAAGTGCATTCAGCCCCGTGGAAGCGGCAATGGATTGAGCCACCACCTCTGCCTGAAATGGCTCCACCACGGTCAGATCAATACTCGATACGCCGCCGATCAAATTCAATAAATTTTGCGCCGTAGACAATGCTACATAAGCGTAGCGTTGATTGGCGCCTCGATTACCCAAATCAAAAATGCCCACAATTGTCAATGTCAGACTGCCGCCTGCTGCAGTGGCTACGCGTAATTTATCGCCCAGTTGCACGCCTAAATCCTCGGCTAAATCCTTGCCGATCAGCATGTCAGTGGTTGCCACTCTGTAAGTACCTGCAATCATTTTTTCAGGCAGCGGCACAATTTTTATGTACTGCTCCGCATCAATGCCGGTGAGCGAAATCGCTTGATTGGCATCACCCCGCACCACGAATGCGGGGCCAGTGACCGTGGGTGATACCGCCAGGATATCGCTGCGACTTTGCATTTGATCGCGGATTTTTTGCCATTGATCAATGCTGCTGAACCGCTGCGCCGGTTTTTGTACCGTCGCCAATATAGATTCGCCCGATCCCGTGACGGCAACGCGCTGCGGGGTGGCGACCTGTTTGGGCCGCTCCAAAGTGATATGCGGCTGTGAACTCAACACCCGCTTGAATAAATTCGCCTGCAACCCCGTGAGTAGCGCGGACATAAAAACAATCACCGCGACACCAATCGCAACACCCGACAAAATAAATAGCGATTGCAAACGCCCTTCGCGCAAAAAACGAATCGCTGCAATCCATTCGAACGGCAAAAAATTATTCATTTTTTTACCGTATTGTCGGCACTGGGTGCAGCCATTGCAGTGGTCGCACTTTTAGCGCTTTCCTTCACCAGTCCGCGTACGCGCGCACCGTCGGTTGCCGTGGCGACGATGGTCTTGATGATCTGATCCCCCGCTACCAGGCCGCCGAGAATTTCCACTTTGTCACCGCCGCGCACACCGATTTTTATCGGCGTGCGTTTGGCACGGCCATCAACAATTTTCATGGCCCACGGCGCGGCGCTGGTGCTATCGTGAATGGCATCTGTGGCGAGGACTAAAACCCGAGCACGGCTGGCGACTTTAATATCGACTGAGACGGTCATATCCTGGCGTAAATAGGCAGGCGGCGCAGGCACATTCAACTTCACCTCCACCGAGCCGCGCAACACATCGACCGCCGGATTGATATACGCAATCTCGGCCGAGAAGCGTTGATTGGGAAACGCATCGGCTGCGGCCAGCGCGGGCTCGCCCAGCATCAATCCGGCCAAATTACGTTCATCAATCTTCACCACCAGTTGGGTATCACCGCCAGGCGACAACACCATCAACACTTTGCCCGGTTGCACCACATCACCACGCTCAACATTGCGCGCAATCAAGATGCCCGCCACCGGCGCTTCGATCATGGTGTAGTTAAGCTTGGCAACCGTCATATCCAAGCTGGCTTCGGCTTGTGCGAGCGCGGTTTTAGCGACTAAATAATCACCGCCGGTTTTAGTGTTCGTCACTACTTGCAAGCGTGCGGTGCGGGTTTGGCTATCAGCAATATCAAGATTTTTTTTCGCATCATCAAGCGCTGCCTGCCCTAAAAAACCCTTCTCCTGAAGCTCTTTGGTTCGGGCCCATTGTTTGGCCACATTGGCGCGATTGAATTGGGCCTGATAAAGCACCTGTTCCGCCGCCGGCAAACCCAAATCGCTAATCTGTTTTAAGCGTGCCTCCGCCTGCGCTACCGCCGCTTTAGCTTGCGCGACGAGCGCCTTGGCCTCGCTGTCTTCGAGCGCAATCAATAATTGTTGGGCTTTAACGGACTGCC
>JAYWCO010000026.1:0-17949 GCA_043780475.1 Burkholderiales bacterium
ACATGTGCTGCGCGCGGTCATGGCGCAGGTGCCGGGCCTGGATCCGCACGACATTGGTGATGTGGTGGTTGGCTGCGCCATGCCGGAAGGCGAGCAGGGAATGAATGTGGCGCGGATTGGCACCCTGCTGGCGGGTCTGCCGGATTCAGTGCCCGCCGTGACCATCAATCGTTTTTGCTCCTCCGGCTTGCAGGCGGTGAGCATGGCGGCGGATCGTATTCGATGCGGCGATGATGAGGTGGTTATCGCGGCGGGTACCGAGAGCATGTCCATGGTGCCGATGATGGGTAACAAGATTGCGCTGAACAATGAGGTATTTTTGCATCACGAAAATATTGCCATTGCCTACGGCATGGGCATCACCGCCGAGAAGGTTGCGCAGCAATGGAGCGTGACGCGCGAAGAGCAGGACGTGTTCGCCGCGGCATCGCATGCGAAAGCGGCCGCGGCGATTGCGCAGGGATATTTCAAAGCGGAAATCGCACCCTATGAAATCGATACCGCATCGCCTGATCTCGCCACTGGACAAATCAGGCATCAGAAAAAAACCGCCGAGACCGATGAGGGCCCGCGCCCTGATTCAACCGTGGAATCATTGGGCAAGCTGCGCGCGGTATTCGCCGCCAAAGGCAGTGTGACTGCCGGTAACTCCTCGCAAATGTCGGACGGCGCGGGTGCGGTTATTTTAATGTCCGAGAAGGCGTTAATAAAATACAATATTCAGCCCATCGCCCGCTTTGTTTCATTCGCCGTGGCCGGAGTGCCCGCTGAGATTATGGGCATCGGCCCGATCAAGGCCATCCCTAAAGTGTTGAAGCAGGCCGGCCTCAACCATCAGGATCTGGATTGGATTGAGCTTAACGAAGCCTTCGCTGCGCAATCTCTTGCGGTGATTAAAGATCTGGGCCTTGACCCTTCAAAAATAAATCCGCTTGGCGGTGCGATTGCGTTGGGCCATCCGTTGGGTGCGACGGGTGCTATTCGCACAGCGACGTTGTTGCACGGTATGCGCCGCAACCAACAAAAGTGGGGCATGGTCACTATGTGTATCGGTACCGGCATGGGTGCTGCTGGTTTGTTTGAAGCGATGTGATGGCTCATCAGCGGTTGTGGTTTATGCGCGCGCCAAGTTCAACCACGATAACGAAGTCGCGCTTAAGTAACTGACTTTACGTTTATTTTGAGTGTTGTATTGTTGCAATGCAGCATGGGAAAAGCGGTGTCTTGCCAGATAATTTACTGTAAAGTCCCAGCTAGACGTCGTGCGCTATGTAGTCAGTTGTTGGCAGCATGGCTTACGTCATAAAAATTAGATTTTCATGAATATTTCTTGAGGAGAACACGAAATGAGCAGGTTTACGACGATCCCCCGTGCGAACCATCGCGCTTATTTTCCAGTAGTTAAAGCTTCCGCGCTGGCGATTGGCCTAATGTTGGCAGGCGCCGCTAATGCCGTGCAATTCACTTATGACAATGGTGTTACGGGCAGCTTTGATTCAACGCTGTCATACGGCTTGTCATGGCGCGCACAGAGCCCAGATCGTAGCCTGATTGGCATCGCCAACGGCGGCACGGCGAGCTCGGTGAATGAAGATGACGGCGACCGTAACTACAAAAAGGGCAAGCTGTTTGCCAATGTCGTCAAGGGCACGCACGATCTTGAAGTCAAATACGAGGGCTGGAGCCTGTTTACGCGCGGCACCTATTTCGTTGATTTTGCGAACCGCAATAAAGATTTTCTGGGCCCGATAGCCAAGGAACGCGTGGGTCAAAATGCGCGCATTCTGGATGCGTTTATTACCCGTTCATTCAATGTCGCGGATCACAATGTGCGCGTACGCGCTGGTAATCAGGTGATCTCATGGGGCGAATCGACTTTCATTCCGAATAGCATTAACTCAATCAATCCAGTTGATCTGGTCAAACTTCGCACCCCTGGTTCTGAAATCAAAGAGGCATTTCTGCCTACCAGCAGCGTATTGGTCTCGATGGAGTTAACCAAGAACGCCAGTCTCGAAGGTTTTGTGTTGTTCAACCACGATAAAACCAAGCTTGATCCCAAAGGCTACTATTGGAGCAATAACGATTTCGCATCCGATGATGCGACAAAAGTTTTTGTTGGCTTCGGTCGCCGTAAAGATTTATCGCAACCGGCAACCAATCCAAGCCCGAATCCGGTTACATTCCCGGCCTTTGGTGTATTTGATCCCGCTGCGGCAGTATGGGCGCCACGTTCGGCAGACCGCAACCCCAGCGATAGCGGCCAATATGGCGTGACCATGCGGTACCTGGCGCCGCAACTGAACAACACAGAATTCGGCATCTATTATCTGAATTACCACAGCCGTATTCCGTTCTTGTCAGGCATCAAAGGCTCGTCGACTTCGGTTCTCACCGGCTCACCTTTCTCCCCGATTTTGCCGACCACGGTGTTGGCAAATTATTTCGTTCAATATCCGGAAAATATCCGTTTAATCGGATTTTCATTCAACACACAGGGTCCGTGGGGCTCGGCATTGCAAGGTGAAATTTCCTATCGTCCCAATCAGCCACTTTCGCTGTCTGCACCAGAATTGGTACTGGCAACGCTGGGCGCGCCAAATCTGGTCACGGGATATCAGACCATTCCAGGCACCGTCAGTTTGGCTAACCCATTCGGCGCATCGTCTGCAGCCCTCGTGCAAAACGGCACGTATCTGCAAGGTTGGAGTCGCGTGAAGATGACGCAGTTCCAGATGACGGGCACCAAGAGTATTGCCAATATTTTGGGCGCGGATCAAGCTGTGATGGTGGGTGAGGTTGGCTTCACCAAGTACGGTGGATTGCAATCCGGTCAAAAATACAATGGCCCAGCCGTTTTTCTACCCGCCACGAATGAGGGTGCTGTAACCAGCCAGGCTGGCGCGAAGCAAGATACCGGCTTTGTGACTGAGAACTCATGGGGCTACCGTTTAGTGGGTCGCCTTGAGTATTCTAACTTGGTGTTTGGTGCAAACGTCGCGCCACGGATTGCGTTTAACCACGACGTGAAAGGCGTTTCACAAACCTTTAATGAAGGGGTGAAGTCACTTTCGATGGGCACCAACTTTGATTGGCAACGACGCTGGTCGGTTGATGTTTCCTATACCGGTTTCTTCGGTGGTCGCGACTACTGCGGTACCGCAGTCGTGACCAATCCGGCACAGACCACCTTGGCAGCACAAATCAACGGTATTCCCGCGTTGGGACGCGCCGCACAAGGTGCAGGCTATTGCTCAAGCGCTAACCCGATCAAGGATCGTGACTTCTATTCACTGGTCGTGAGCTACTCGTTCTAATGGCATGAGTCGGCATGAACCGAATCGCATGATTTAAACAGGCTGGGCCCACTGATAAAGTTGTCGGCGGGTGCTCCGGTTTCAACGTTAGTGCAAATCAGGGCAGGTCATTTGGTAAACCATTTCCGTACGCGGCATCAAGAACGTGGCGGATGTTGGTGAAGATTTAGTTGTAAAGATATAAACCCATAATCTGGAGGAAAAATGAAAGCGAAACAACTCACGATGTTGTTGTCGGCTACCTTGGGCGCACTGGTAATTTCTACCGGTGCTTATGCTCAACTGGCAGCTGCTGACTTGGCAAAACTCGGCACGACCTTAACGCCGATGGGCGCTGAAAAAGCCGGCAATGCGGCTGGTACCATTCCCGCCTGGGACGGTGGTATTACCAAAGTACCGGCAGGCATCACGTTTAAATCAACTGGCACCTATCCTGATCCATTCGCGGCTGACAAATCGCTGTTCACCATTTCAGCGGCCAATGCGGACAAGTACAAAGATAATCTCGCGCCGGGTCAGATGGCGATGATGAAGCAATACCCGGATTACAAATTGATGGTCTACCCGACGCGTCGCAGCGCGGCATATCCGGAAGGGCATTATAAAGAGACCCGCGAATGTGCTGCCAAGGCCAAGCTGGCGGCAGGCGGCAATGGCGTGCAGGGCTGCACCGGTGGCACGCCTTTCCCGATCCCGAAGAGTGGTATAGAGGCCATCTGGAATCATCAATTGCACTATAAAGGCGATACATTTGCACAAAACTGGTCACAAGCGGCGGTAACAGCCTCTGGCGATTTTGCGTTGGTAAAATTTGAATACGAATACGATTTTTCGTATAACAATCTTGCCAAAACAGCCTCGCAGCGCGAGCCCAACAAAATTTTAAATTATCTGCAAGTGACCACCGCACCGGCGCGCTTGGCAGGACAAATTTTGTTAGTACATGATACGGTTGATCAGGTTAAAGACCCGCGCTCAGCGTGGACTTATAACCCAGGTCAGCGCCGTGTACGGCTAGCGCCGAACGTCGCCTATGATAATCCGGGCACGGCTGCGGATGGTCTGCGTACCAATGACGACTTCGGTATGTTCAACGGCGCAACCGATCGCTATGAATGGAAACTGGTTGGCAAAAAGGAAATGTATATTCCTTACAACTCCTATCGGCTAACCAATCCGAAAGTCAAATATTCAGACTTGCTCAAGCCGGGCCATATCAACCAGGATCTTTCACGCTATGAATTGCATCGCGTGTGGGTAGTCGATGCCACGCTCAAAGCGGGCACGTCACACATTTATTCACGCCGTACTTTTTATATTGATGAAGACAGCTGGAATATTGTGATGATTGACAAATATGACGGTCGTGGCCAGCTCTGGCGTTTTGCCGAACTGCACAGTGAAAACTGGTACAACGTGCCGATGTGGTTTGGTACCGTTGAAGTGCATCACGATTTGCAATCGCGTCGTTATATCGCGATGGGCCTTCGTTCAGAAGAAGCTAAGATTTATGAACCCATCAAGCGTTCACCGGGTGACTACACACCGGCCAGTTTGGCGCGTATAGGTGTGCGTTAAGCTTGTACGTTAAGGGTTTACGTCAAGCGCTGACAGTGGCTTGATATAACCTTCATCACCATTCGGGGACAGTTGCGTAAAAAGTTTGCGTGGCTGTCCCCGAATTTTTTATGGCTTGCGCACTGAGGCTGGACATGGCAAATTCAATAAAAAATTTCACATCCATTACTTGCTCGAAAGTCGCGCTATGACATCAGCATCTGCCCCGTCTTTAGCATCCATATTTTTTGGCATGCGTGCCAAGCGAGCCGCGCGTAATCGGTCAGCATTTTTTATAGGTGCTGTCGGCTATTTGGCGATGCTTTCAATCATGCCTGTAGCAGCGCAAGTCACCGCGCAAACGAACACACAGAAAACAGCAATCGAATCACCAACTTCTCAGCTTGCATTGCCCATCGCTGGGCCGTTGTCCAGGCAGACTATGTCGCGCATGCTGCTGACCGATGCCGCACGCGTTGGCAATAGCACCAATCGAGTGGTCGCAGTTGGCGACCGTGGCTATATTGTCTACTCCGACAATAACGGTGAATCATGGGAGCGCGCGCAAACGCCGCCGAATCTGCCTCTGCTGACGGCGGTTTTTTTCAACGATGCCAAGACCGGTTGGGCGGTAGGCCATGATTCTTTGATATTGCATAGCGTCGACGAAGGCAAAACCTGGACACAGGCTTTTGCAGCGCCGACGGAGCAAAAACCGTTCATGGATGTTTTATTTACCGACGCGAACACCGGTATGGCGGTTGGTGCATACGGCGCTTATTACGAGACGGCTGATGCCGGCAAAACCTGGGCTTCCCGCAAAATTCAGCAAGAAGACAAACATTTCAACAGCATGATCAAGCTGGGCGACAATAGGCTTTTGATAGTGGGTGAAGCGGGCACTATTCTAAAATCAATGGATGCAGGTAAGACTTGGGCATCGGTTAGCTCACCCTATAAAGGTTCGTTTTTTGGCGCGATTCAGGCGCAGGATGGCGCGGTCATTTTGTATGGCTTGCGAGGGCATATTTTCCGTTCGGCAGACGCAAGCCTGGGCGCTTTGAAGAAGATTGAAAATGCATCTACCGCGTCAATTATGGGTTCCACTAAACTGCCTGATGGTGCGCTGGTGTTAACCGGTTTGGCCGGCACTGTATTAATTTCACGCGATGATGGGCGATCATTCAAATTGATACCTACGCCATCCACCAAAGCCATTGCCGTGCCATTGATGGGTGCGCCAAATTCGATTTTATTGTTTGGCGAGACCGGCGTGCGCGAGATACTTTTGCCTGCTGCAAATAATTCCGGCTCAATGCCATCATCTCCTAAAGCAGGAGATTTAAAATTGCCCCTGGCGGATAACGTCAATAAATAATTTCACTGATTTGATCACGCTGCGTCCCCTTAAATTTCACCTCCCAAGAACGACGTATCCAAACGAGCGCGCACATGAAAATCCAAAATTTCATCCATAGATTCTCGGGCATTATTTTCAGTAACCGCAAGCTCTGGTTGATTATTTTTGCGGTCATGACGGCGATTTTTGCGTTCTCTGCCAGCCAATTAAAGGTGGATGCCGGCTTTAATAAAATGGTGCCTTTGAAGCATCCGTATATGAAAGTTTACAAAGAATACGAAGCCGTATTCGGTGGTGCCAATCGTATCGCTGTCGCGCTGGTACAAAAAGACGGTGATATTTACAACAAAGAATTCATGACCAAATTGAAAGGCCTGACCGATGATGTGATGGGTCTTGATGGTGTGGAGAAGCCCAGCGTGCGCTCGCTGTTTACCCCTAACACCCGCTTTATCGAGGTGGTAGAAGAAGGCTTCGCCGGCGGCAATGTTATCCCGGCTACTTTTCAGGGCACGGCAGAAGATTTAGTGACGGTGCGCGGCAATGTGCAAAAATCAAATGAAATCGGCCGCACCGTCGCCACGGATTTTTCAGGTGCACTGGTCGCCGCAGGGCTGCTGGAATTTATTCCTAAAGGCGATGGCAAGCTAGAAAAATTGAATTATTTTGAGTTGTCTGAAAAGCTCGAAGCGCTACGCGTTAAATATGAAGGCCCCAACCACACTGTGCATGTGATTGGTTTTGCAAAAGCCGTCAGCGATATTTCTGCGGGTGCCAAAGGCGTCATTACGTTTTTCGGCATTGCTTTTGTCATTACCGCGATCCTGATGTACTTTTTTGTGAAAGATTTCAAACTGACCGTTGTGGCTTTGACCGTGGCGATGATGCCGGTGCTGTGGTTGCTGGGTACACTGCCCATCATCGGCTTCGGGATTGATCCACTGTCTATCCTCGTGCCGTTCCTGATTTTTTCAATCGGGGTATCGCACGCAGTGCAAATGACTAAAACCTGGGAGCGTGATGTTGCAGCAGGGGCAGATAGTTTGTCGGCGGCCAAACGCTCATTCGCGGCCTTGTTTGTGCCTGGCACGTTGGCGTTATTAACCAATGTGCTTGGCTTTGCAGTGATTATGCTAATCCCGATTGATATCGTGCGCGAGCTGGGTATTACCGCTTCACTCGGCGTGGCATGGATGATTATCACCAATAAAATGATGCTGCCCATTTTGCTTTCCTATCTGACCATGTCGCCCGGCACAGTCAAAAAGGAAATCAGTTATGAAGGGCGTGCCGATGCTTTATGGCGGGTTGCGTCACGTTGCGCTGACCGGAAAGTCGCGCTTTGGGTAGTCATTGCCAGTGCCGTAATACTGGTGGCGGGGATTATTCAGGCAACAAATTTAAAAATCGGTGATTACGGTTCCGGCGTGCCTGAGTTAAGACCTGAATCACGTTACAACCAGGATAACGCCACCATCGTGAAAAAATTTGCGATCGGCGTAAATACCATGGGGGTGGTGGCCCAGACCAAAAATGTATCGGGCGCCTGTACTAATTACGACATCATGAGCACTATCGAAAAATTCGATTGGCATATGCAAAACGTGCCCGGTGCCCAGTCTGTCATATCGCTACCCGGCATGGCCAAGATGATTAACGCAGGTTATAACGAAGGTAATCTGCGGTGGCGTCAATTGCCGCGCGATCCTCAGGTTCTAGCGCAGAGTGTTACCCCGGTTGATACCAGCACAGGGTTGCTTAACCCGGATTGTTCGGCGATGCAGGTCTTGATCAACACCACAGACCAGCAAGGTGAAACTATCAAGGGCCTGGTCAAGGAAGTGAAAAACTTTGCAGATGCCAACCAGAGTGACAACCTTGAATTCAAGCTGGCCACCGGTAATATCGGCGTGATGGCGGCCACTAATGAGGCCGTGGATAAAGCGCGCTATGAAATGCATGCGGCGATTTTTGGTGCGTTATTGTTGATGTGCTTGGCCACTTTCCGCAGTTTGCGTGCCACCATTTGTATTTTAATTCCGCTCGGCATTGTGTCTATTTTGTGCGAGGCGTTGATGCCTGCATTGGGTATCGGCCTCAAAGTTTCAACTCTGCCGGTGATTGCGCTTGGCGTCGGTGTCGGTGTCGACTACGGTATTTATCTTTATGACCGTATTGAGGTGCACTTGGAAGAAGGTAAAGACCTCGCTACCGCATTTTTTGAAGCGCTGCGTGAGCGCGGTACCGCCATGATTTTCACCGCGGTGACGATGACCCTGGGCGTGGCGACTTGGGCGATGTCGGCGTTAAAGTTTCAGGCCGACATGGGCATTCTGCTGGCGTTTATGTTCTTCCTGAACATGCTAGGCGCGGTATTTTTATTGCCGGCACTGGGCGCATTCCTGCTGAAACCGCATAAAAAATAATGCACACCGTCGTCAGCTTGCGTTAGCTGTGCCTCGTCAGATGGCGTCACTACCATGCTCCGCAACAATGCTCTATAACAAAGTCCTATAAAGAAGCCCCATAACAAAGCGCCCGTCATCAGGCGCTTTGTTTTTAGATTGAAATCAACCATGAATAAATGGCACAGTCATACCCGCTTGACCATTGCCGCTGGTGCCGCGCTGATGTTGTTGGGTGTTCTGTTTGGCGCTTTTGGCGCGCACACGCTCAAAACACGGCTTGCTCCCGAGATTCTGGCGGCATATCAAACCGGGGTGCAATATCATCTGATTCATGCACTGGGTCTGATGGTGGTGGGCCTGTTATGCAATCTGCAGCCTGACTCAAATTTATTTAAAGCGGCTGCTGTTTTAATGTTCTGCGGCGTGCTGTTGTTTAGCGGCAGTCTTTATGCGCTGGCCATTTCCGGGGTGTTGGTGTTGGGCGCGATTACGCCGTTGGGCGGGTTGTGTTTCTTATTGGCGTGGGGCTTGGTGATATGGCAAATGTTGCGCGGCGCATAAATTTTTAATGCGGGCTCAAAGTAGCCGCAGGCTGTCACTGGTGCGCACCGTGCCAAGCTTAACCGGCAGCAAATTCATGCCGAATCGAACGCCGTTGGGCGAATCACGATAGGTCGCGAGTGTTAGCAACGGTTCCGGCCCGCGCACCTCACCGGTGCTTTGATCGGTGGTCGTAATTTGGCAGCGAGTGCAAGGTTTTGCGCTGCGAAATATTGCATCGCCAATCTGAAAATCGCGCCAGGTTTCTTCTGCAAAAGCGGCGCAACCACGTACCACCAGATTAGCGCGAAACCGGTTCATGGGGATCGCATTGCCGCCGTTGCTACTGTTGCGGACAATGCGTGCATTCAAATCCGCCAGTGATTCTTCAGACGCGATCAGCACGGGATATCCGTCCGCGAAGCTGACGATCTCGCTATTTTTGGCATAGTCTGGCGAGACGCGTCGCTCGGCACTGTCGGGCATGTATACCAACCGTGCATCCATGCCCAGATAGTTTGTCAGCCACTCATCCGCTTCAGCCGATACGGTATGGGCATGCACGCGGCTCGACCAGACCTTGACGGTGCGGGTCGGTTTAGGCATTGGCTCCAGCGGCACCGATACCTCATCGCCGAATGGGGATGTCAATTTAAGTTGATCGCCGTTGATCGCGGTCTGGATTGTGGCCATCAGCGGGTGTTCGCGCTGGGTGATAAATTCATGCCGATCATCAATCACCATAAACCGGCGATCATGCTGCAGCCCGCGTGCGGTGCAGTTGCTCGCCGATAGCGAAATACCACCCAATGATTTGACCGGATAGATATGGATGGCCGTGATGGTGATAGCGTCAGTAAGGATCATATTGGGTGGCTTCAGGCAAGTGAATAAAGAAATACAAATGTAGTATTAGTGAAATTATAAAACGCCAAAACGTGATAACGTATTTCCGCTGCAAATAGCGCGGCGCACGCAATGGATTGCGGCTGATATAGCCATCAAGTTGCGCAGTAGTTCAGACTCTGATATCGCAAATTTACGTAATTCACTAGGAGCGCTACATCATGATTGACTGGGTTAAAAAACTCACCGGCGAATTAATTGATATTATCGAATGGCTCGATGATTCCAGCAACACGCTGGTTTACCGCTATGAACGTAATAACAATGAAATCAAGTACGGTGCCAAGCTCACCGTGCGCGAAGGGCAAATGGCGGTCTTCATCAATGAAGGCCAGATGGCGGATGTGTACAAGCCGGGCTTGTATACACTCACCACGCAAAACATGCCGATTCTTTCCACATTCAAAGGCTGGAAATACGGTTTTGAATCGCCCTTCAAGGCCGAGGTTTATTTCGTCAACACCCGGAAATTTACCGATCTGAAATGGGGTACGCCGGGCCCGTCCACGATGCGCGATAAAGAATTCGGCATCGTGCGCGTGACCTCATTTGGTATCTATTCGATTCGTATCAAAGACCCCGGTATTTTCATTAAAGATATTTCCGGCACTGAAGGCCGTTTTACGACTGAACAGATTCAGGAGAATTTGCGCGGCAAGATCGGCATGCGCATCAAGGAAGTGATGCCGGAGCTGGGCCTTGCCGTGGTTGATCTGGAAGCAAAAGTCAGCGTGCTGGGCACAATGCTGCGTGAGCGCATTTCGCCTGATTTTGAAGTGATGGGCCTTGAGCTGGTTGAGGTGCAGGTGCAGGATATTGGCCTGCCTGAAGAGGTCGAAAAAGCGATCGATAAACGTGGTGCGATTGCCGCCATTGGCAATATGCAGGCCTATACGCAATACGAAACTGCCAGCGCGATTCATGACGCAGCGACCGCGCCTAACAGTGCTGCGGGGGCCGGGATGGGTCTGGGGGCGGGCTTTGCGATGGGTGGCGGCATGGTCGGGCAGATGGCCGGCGCGATGGGCGCGATGAATGCAGCGCCTGCGCCGCAAACCTCAGCTTCGCCGCCGCCGCTACCAACTCAGGCGATGTTCCATGTCGCGGTCGGCGGTGCGCAGGCGGGCCCGTTTGATATGGGCACGCTGCAATCGCAAGTGAATGCCGGCACCTTAAAGCGTGATGCCTTGGTGTGGAAAGCGGGCATGGCGCAGTGGGCTAAGGCCGGTGATGTGTCAGAGCTGGCGGATTTATTTGCAAATCTGCCACCGCCGTTGCCAGCTTGATGAGCAGCCCCTCATTAAAATGCTTTTATGAGTATTTTATGAGCACCGCGAGGAATTTTTTGTAGGTTTGATTCCCCGCTTTTTCATTTCAATTGTGGTTTCGCCCCGGCGATGGCAGCCCCATCACCGGCGTTGAGGCCGAGCCGGATTGATTGCGCCCCATGGAAAACCCCAACGCCTCGCAAACCACGCTGGATCAGATGACCGCCAAGGTGCGCGCTTTCCCGTGCGTATCCTGCGGTGCCAAGCTGTCGTTCGCGCCCGGCAGCAAGACGCTCAAATGTCCCTATTGCGCGGCCAGCAATGATATTCCCGATACTGACGACACCGTTGAAGAGCTGGATCTCGACACCTGGCTCGCGCAAATGGAATCCGCGCATGAAACCCATGAACAGGAGCAAGTCAAATGCAATAACTGCGGCGGCGAGCAGACCTTGGCCGCCAATTTGTTCGCCACCGCCTGCACCTTTTGCGGCTCGCCCATCACTTCAAAAAGTTACGCACAGCGCCTGATCAAACCGAAAGCACTGGTGCCGTTCAAAATCACCCAGCTGCAAGCGCAAGACAAATGGCGCGCATGGATCAAAGGACTGTGGCTCGCCCCCTCAGCGCTCAAAAAGTTTGTGCAAAGTGATGGCGGCATCAAAGGCATCTACGTGCCGTACTGGACCTACGACGCCAACACCTACAGCGACTACAGCGGTCAGCGCGGCGATGATTACACCGAGCGCTACGAAACCACCAACGCAAACGGCGAGCGTGTCACTGAAACCCGCACCCAAACGCGCTGGACGGGTGTCTCCGGCAATGTCTCATTCTTCCATGATGATGTACTGGTAGCCGCGAGCAACACCACCTACGGTGCCGCCACGCCAGCCGGTAGCAACCTGCCCGTACTCAATATGTTTGGCGCCAGCAATCTGCGCACCTGGAACACCAAAGAGGTCGTACCTTATCAGGAAGAATACATCGTCGGCTTTCAGGTAGAGGCGTATCAAATCGGTTTGAAAGAAGGCTTCGCTGAGGCCAAACAAATCATCGATGGTAAAGTGCAGCAGCTGGTGCAGTCCGACATCGGCGGCGACCATCAGCGCATCACCAGTCTGAACACCCAGTACAGCCACCTCACCTTCAAACATATCCTGCTGCCGATGTGGGTTTCAGCCTATTTATTCAGCGGTAAAACCTACCGCTTCGTCGTCAATGCGCAGACCGGTGAGGTGCAAGGCGAATCCCCCAAATCAGGCTGGAAAATTTTCTTCCTGGTGACGGCAATATTGGCGGTACTGTTGTTGGTCATGGTGATGTTTGGCGGCAAGCACCGTTGAGCGGTGTTGCGGATGGTGGGCGCAAAGTACAACAACAGATCGCGCCATCTTCCCGGATTTAGTTCGGAGCCACTTGTGTTTAAGCAATAATAAAACTCTATAGCTGGCGAGGTGTTTGAGCCAAAAGTGGCTGTAAGCGAGCGCTGATATTGGAGAGCGGGCTTACGGATGTCTTCGTTCTGAATTTGAACGCATGCTTGTTCAACTGCATGTGCGTTCGGAACCGACCACCTTTATCGCGCTAGGCCGACCTTACAACGGCATGATTGGCCGTCTTTGAAGCCAGAACGCCCGACCTTCAGTGCGATGCGGACGAAACATTAAGTACCTTGGCCATCCGCGTCGGATTACTGACGAATACGACACGCGAATCGTGGCTCGGTGGACAAACAAAATGGGATTTATGGCAAGCGTCGCAAAAACCATTTCCGGCAGTTGCGCCATTCCGTCGTGCTGCGTAGTCGTTTTGAGTGGTGGCAGGGCGGTTCAAAAAATAATTGACGTTGACCCCTCATCACGCTTATCACGCCTTTTCACGCTTTATCACGATGGCAGTTTGTCGGTCTTGCTATTTTTGGGCGAGCAGCGTACGTTGCGGTTTTGAATCTTCAATCGGGGAGTAGGTGATGCGCGTTCGAATTCTGGTTATATGTTTCGCCTTGTGCATAGCATCGCTGGCTGAAGCGAAGAACTTTCGCTGGTCTTCGCAGGGCGATGCAGCCACCCTCGACCCGCACAGCCAGAACGAGACCTTCAACAACGGTATCAATGGGCTGGTATATGAATACCTGGTCAATCGCGACCGGCAAACTTTTTCAAAATTTGTGCCCGGGCTCGCCCTGTCATGGACTAATACCGGGCCACTGACGTGGGTTTTTAAGCTGCGTCAGGGCGTGAAGTTTCACGATGGCACGCCTTTCACAGCGGATGATGTGGTGTTTTCATTTAATCGCGCGCGCAATTCAACCGTGACGTTCCGTTTGTACTCGACGCAATCCGGCATCGCCAAAAGGCTCGATGACTACACGGTCGAATTCACGACGCCGGTACCCAACCCGGTGATGCTGGACGACATCAACACCATCATGATCATGAGCAAAGCGTGGAGTGAGAAAAACGGTGTGACCAAGCCTCTCAACTACACCAAGAAAGAAGAGTCTTATGCGACGCGAAATGCCATGGGCACCGGTCCCTACCGGCTCGTGGCGTGGGAGCAGGGTGTCAAGATCTTGCACAAGAAAAATCCTGACTGGTGGGGGATCAAGGCGGGTCTCTACACCGGCAATATCGAGACCATTGACTATCGACCAGTTAGTAATAGCGCAACGCGCATGGCGGCACTCAAGACCGGCGAACTTGACTTCGTGCTTGATCCTTCGGTGCAGGATGTGCTGCGCCTGCGCAATGATCCCGACATCAGGGTCTGGGAAGGGCATGAGCAGCGCCTCATTTATCTGGGTACTGATCAGGCGCGCGATGAGCTTCTTTATTCGGACGTGAAAGGCAAAAATCCCTTCAAGGACAAACGTGTGCGCATGGCCATGTATCAGGCCATAGATATCAATGCGCTAAAAATGTCCGTCATGCGCGGCTTGTCTATTCCCACTGGCATACCCTTGCCCGCAGGCCTTGCCGCAGGTGTGCCGGCCGCGCTGGAAAAGCGCCACGAGTTCGATCCGGCCAAGGCAAAAAAACTGCTTGCCGAGGCGGGTTATCCCGCAGGCTTTGGCTTCACATTGCACTGCCCGAACGACCGCTATGTGAACGACGAGAAAATCTGCGTCGCCGTTGCCGCCATGTGGGCGCGCATTGGGCTGAAGGTGCGGGTCGAGGCGATGGCCAAAGCGAAGTTTTTCCCCAAAATGCAAAACCGCGATACCAGTGCCTTCCTCGCTGGCTGGGGAGGCGCTGCCACGGATGCCATTTTTATACTGAAACCTGTAATGCATAGCCGCAACGACAAGGGTGCGGGCGACGCCAACTATGGCGATGCCAAAATCGAAGAGCTCGATACGCTGATCGACAAGCTCGAAGGCGAAATGAATCTCGTTGAGCGGCAAAACATGATTGATCGGGCCACCAAACTCATGCAGGATGAAGTGCACGTGATTCCGTTACATCGGCAAATAATTCCATGGGCCTCGCGCAAAAACGTGACGGTGCTGCATCGGCCAAATAACCTTTTGGATTTGCATTGGGTAGTGATTAAGTAGGGGGGGGTTGTGCCAGATATTATTGTTCGCTCTCGGCCATCATGGGTCAGTCGCGTCCGTCTTCCAATTCGCTCTACAGCGGTCGCTCGCGATGGCTCATACACCAACAAACTGGACTGTAAAACTCCAGCGGGAACAATTAAAGGGAACAATTAGAGGGGTCAGCGACGATTATTCTGAGCTGGCGAAAAAATATGTCTCTGACTCTCATGGCACTCGGTTAAGCGTTCTCTGCGCAAGAATTTGGTCACGCGCAACCTGCCGCGGCACAGTCAGTAACGGAAGGTTTTTCGGTCGTCGCTTCTTAGCGCGGGGTTCGACCCGGTCGGGTCGATGCGGCAGTCGCAGGGTAGCGATGCAGGCCGTCACGGTCACAATCAGGGTGTGCATTTCATCACCCGATATTCGGCGGAGCTGATCGGCGAATGCACTCAGCAGACGCTTGGCCCCGGTAAAGCTCAGCACCCGAGGCAGGACATCAGCGAGCAATGCCGCCTTCGCCATCGCCCAGCGCACCAGGTTGTAGGCCAAGAAATAAACCGCCATCTCCTTCTCGATCATCGGCTGCGATTTGCAACGCAGCACATCCATCGCAAGCGTAGCCTTGATGGTGCGGAAATCCACCTCGATGTTCCAGCGCATCTTGTAGAGGGAAGTAAGTGCGCCGGGCGCAACGATCTTCCGATCAAGCAACGTCGTGACCAGAATGCGTCCGTTCACTTCTACTTCACGCATCGTGATGAATTCAGGGTGGCGGGCGTATTCGTCCGTGCTCATCGCCTTTGGCTTGGGCGGTCGAGGCCATTGCACGATATGGTCGTTCTTGCCGATCCGCTGGCCACGCCTGAAGTCGGTAATGCGTTTGCCATGCTGGGCCATCACCACATCCGCACCCCGGCCCATTGCGCCCTCAATGATCCACCAGGTCGCCAACAGCGCATCAGCCAGCAGGATATCGCCGGCATTGAGATGGTCGAGCAAGTTTCCCAGGAGCGTTTGTTCACCCGTGCCCTTGCCTTCGCAGGCAACGACTTGATAGCCGAGCATTGCGCCACTGGCCAAACCGATGAGCGCGCCAATGCGGGCCATGGGAAACCCTAGTCCCGGCTTCTGTTCGCGGCTTTGCGGGTAAGCCTTCTGACTGCTCGCCGTGTCGGGCATCGATACGATGGTGCCGTCGAATAATTTGACGCTTCGTCCCTGCCAGCGCCAATGCGCCGGTGCCAATGCTTCCAGTTGCGCGCCGAGTGCGCTGCCCAGCGTGACGGGCATGGCAAGCGGCAATCGCTGCTGGGCATCGCAGTAGGAGCCGGTGGTGAGGGCGCTTTCGGATTGGCCTTGTGCAATACGCGCCGATAGCCGCCGGCCCACCACATCCTGGCAGGCGCGATCCGATGATAGAACCTGACCGACGAACAGGCGTAGCGTATAGATGCGCTCACGACCGCCATGCCTGTATGCTTGTTGCCGCCGCCATGGCATCGGCGCCTAGCGCCTGATCGAAAACGCTGCCATCGCCTTGAAGGAACTGTCTTCCAAACATCAATGCATGCTGTCTGGATCGCTCAACTTTGCTATCCTTCATTTGGGCTGGCCTCCTAAAGTTGGTGACTTTCGTTTCGCAACAAAAGCCTACCATCCGAAGAAGTGTTCAGCCCACCTGTTTCCGGGGCGTCAGGGCTTAACCGAGTGCCATGAGGGACAGACCCCTTTAATTCAATAATGAAACTCTATAGCTGGCGGGGTGTTTGAGCTAAAAGTGGCTGTAAACGAGCGCTGATATTTGAGTTTTACGGAAAAATTTTATTTTTCTACATGACTTTGCGGTGGCGTGGATAAGCGCAGCCGCATGAAAACATCCGCAAGGTGAAGTGGATTGCTACAAAATACTCGCTGAATGAAGCCTAAAATTCTGATCCTGCCGGGCCTTGATGGTACGGGCAAATTGCTGCGGCGCTTTATACAAGCAGCACCAGATAGTGTGAGGTGCGAGGCGGTTATTTATGATCCCCACTTCATCACGCTTGATGATTTCGTCAGCACCGTTGTCACTAAACTTGGCTGTGATGACAAAATAATTCTTATCGCTGAATCATTCTCTGGCCCCATCGCTACTCAAGTCGCGCTACGCATTCCTGAACGTATCGCGGCTATTATTTTCGCAACAAGCTTTGTGCAGCCGCCACATAAGCCGCTGTTGAGTCTTACCCGCTTCATGCCAGCATTTTCATTTGATATAGCGCGCGCTGCGCTCGTCAAGCGCTTTTGCCTGAATGGGGTTGGCGACGAAAATATGATTGATGAAGCACTCGCGGTTGTTCGCGCGCTCAGGTCTGCGACGATCAAACGTCGATTCACGGTACTCGACCATCTGCCGAGCGGCCAAGCTATGCAGAGAGACATGCCTGTTTTAAGTTTATATGCCGCCTCTGATCGGCTGATGACGCCGTCAGCAACATCGTCAATCGCGCGTACCTTTGCGAAAACTACCTGCGTTGCAGTGGAGGCCCCACATTTTTTGTTACTAACACGAGCTGAAGAATGCTGGCATCATATCTATAAATTTCTTGCTAACTGCCCCGCTTAAACACCGCCAAGGCCCCACCTGCGGCGATGAACAGGCTACCTAAAACGCGATTGGTTAGCTTCATCTGGCTCGGTTTTTTCAATAGCCGTAACACCTTTGATGCGAGCCCGGTGTAGCAGGCCATGACGATAAGATCGGTCACGACCAGTGTTGCCGTGAGAATAACGTATTGCAGGGCGGTAGGCCTAGCAGGATCAACAAACTGTGGCAACACGGCCAACAAAAATATCAGCCCTTTGGGGTTGGTGAGATCAACCCAGAAGCCCTGCATAAAAATCCCGCGCCGTGATGTATCTTTGAATTTTGCATGGGCATCAATGGTCTCGAATGACGCTGGCTTTTCGCGCCACTTTTGCACGCCGAGATAAATCAGATACATTGCGCCACACCATTTCATGGCGGTGAAAATATCTTCACTCGCCATCAGC
The DNA here is from genome assembly GCA_043780475.1 of Burkholderiales bacterium. GTDB lineage: Bacteria > Pseudomonadota > Gammaproteobacteria > Burkholderiales > Usitatibacteraceae > UKL13-2. The sequence continues at coordinate 17,931 of JAYWCO010000026.1, forward strand.
ATGGCGCCGAGCCCCAGCG
>JAYWCO010000027.1:0-4898 GCA_043780475.1 Burkholderiales bacterium
AACGCAATGTTAGGCCTTTCGCCCGTAGCGTGCCAACAGAACTCCTGATTTGAACGCAGTGACGTCAATCAGCGGGAGCTTAATGGGGGCGCCGAGCCCACTGAAAAGCTTTGGCTCGCCGTCAGCCGCGATAGGTTGAATCAAAAAATGTGATTCATCAATTTCCCCTGCTTCTGCGAGCGAACGCCCCATGCCAGGGCTGCCAAAAATTACCAGTGCTCCAGAATTCTTGGCCCGGAGAGATTTCATGTTGTCGCGAATGTCTCCGGAGATCAGCACACAGTTCGACCAGTCCGTTTCTAGGGACCCGTTCGAGGATACGTACTTCTTCGCTCCATTGATCGATTTCGCGAACTGGACCATGTAGTTCGGAAGGTCGCTTCGTTCAGCAGCGGACGGCCAAAAGTTTTCAAGCAGATCAAATGTATTTCTGCCGAAGAGAAGCGCCTCGGCCGAATTGATCAGATCGGCTGCATAAACATGATGTTCTTCATCAGCAATGACATGTCGATGATCACAGCAGCCATTGATGGTTGAATTGATCGAGTGGATGACGTGAGACATAAACGAATACTCCAAGGCGTTGTGTCAGGCCTAACGTCCGAGTTCAGCGCGCGGCGAAGCCGTCCGCTGGAACGACGAGTTAGGGGTGGATGACATGGGTCGTCAAATGTTCATGGTGTGGTCTACGCGAAGAACATGCTTGCACACCGAACACTCAAACTGTCGTTTGCCATCCCAACAGTCGGGGCCGACCGGCACCTCAACCATTAAGGATTCTTTCCTATCATGATTAACGAAGCACTCGATGCAAAGCGTTGGGAAAAGGCTGCGCGTATAGCGCGGGCCAAAGAAATGAGCGCTATTCACTCTGCGCTCAAGGCTGAGGATTGCGTCCTTAAGGCCGAGCATCGCCGCTTGGAGCGCAAGCTCTTCCTCATCAAGTGCAGGCGGCTCGCTCGTTATCTCTTCATCCACAAGCCAAGCATGTTTTTTAAGAAGTGCCGAATACTTCGACTCAAGGTCGTGCTTCTCCTGATAGATGGCACGCTTTTTCTCAATAAATTGTATGACAAGTTCTCTGCTCATAAACCCCTCGATGTAGTTGCGACGGAAACCCCTAACTTAATTTAGGGCGCACCACATCCGCATAACACGCCAACGCTTCCTAAAATTCCAAAAAATACCTAGAAATCGTTTTCTATCAATCGCTTGAGTTGATTGCTGCTGCATAACACCCCATAACAAAATCACGTTTTCCAGCAAGCTGATTCATCAAGCATAGCGACTCATCAAAGCACTACAACCCATGCAAGCTCGTTGGCCTAGATTCATCAGAACAACGTCGTTGATAACGTCGATACATTAGGCAGCCGAAAATCTCGTTTATCTAAATAAAAGTGAAACTCTAATACTGACGGGGCGTTTGAGGCAAAAATGGCTCAAAAGCCCCGCCAGTATTAGCGCTTCCTATTTTATTAATTACTTCACCTGCGACATGACCTTTACAAATCGGTCTTCCACTTGCGGCTGTGAAGAAAAACGATCAAGCGTTCCCGCGAAGCTTTCAAGCTGGGCCAAACGATCTGCGGCAGAGGGATGCGTGCTCATGACGATGGATGCGGCGGAATCTTCTGGTTTCAGAGTGGCTAATTTTTGAATCACCGAGATCAATCCGTAGGGGTCGTAGCCTGCTTTGGCGAGCAGTAATGCGCCAATGCGATCTGCGTCATATTCGAGTGATTTATCGAGGGGGCGCAGGAATAGGCCGTTCTTGACAAAATCAATCGCTTCACCAGCGGCCGCATTGGCGATAGCGCCGGTTAAGGCGTTACTGCCGAGACTGGTTTTTGCCAATCGTTCTGACACAACCTCTTGGCCGATGTCTTGCAAAAATCCACTTTTACGGGCGCTTTGAATCGCCGTGATCTGGTGCTTTTGCATAACATGCGCCACTTCATGCGCGAGCACTCCCGCGAGCTCCGCTTCACTGGTGAGCTTCGCCACCAAGCCCGTTGAAATAAACACCTTGCCGCCGGGTAATGCAAATGCGTTAATCGTCGGCGTATCAATAACCGCAAACGCCCACGGCAAATCGGGGCGCAAGGATTGGGACGCGACCCAGCGCCCCACCTTGTTGACATAGCGCTGCAAATTTTGATCGGGATAGAGCGGCGATGCGCCCAAAATCATCGCGCCGATGCCATCACCCATTTGAATTTCTTCGGGCTCGGTGATGTCTTTGGTGGCCTCGACCGCTTTTTTGGTTTTATCTAACGCTTTGTTTATATCAATTTTCTTGAGAAAATTTCCGAATGCAAACGAAGGTGTGGATGCCACTAACGACAGGGCAAACAAACCCATCACAGCCGCCGCGGTGACTTTATTTGTGACGCTATTTTTTGTGCAATTCATGTTGGTTTTCATTTGCGTCCTCCCGCTGCATCGTTTAATTCGGGCACATTGGCCTGCGCCAGTTTTGCTTCTTTGGCGTAGCGTTCGGCTTCCGGTTTATCCGATTTGAATGAATTCATTTTGGCGAGCGCGGCAGCGTCAGGCGATGCGGTTTTTAGCTCGTCTGGCGAGAGGCCGCGAATGCCCACTGTGGCGCTTTGCGCTTGCGTACTGCTGCGCCCGGAGCCGCCGCTGAGGAAGCGATTAAAGCCGGACATGAAACCACTGCCGCTCGATGCGGGCTGCGATTCAACCACCACCACCCCACCGCGCAAATGCATCATGCGTACCCAGCCGGTTTCTTTGGGTGCGGCTTTGGCAGCGGCTTTGTCGGTAACATTGTCCGCGCCTTCGATCACCTGCACACGCGTCCAGGCACCTCGACGTTCGAGCTGTAGCACACTGCTTTTTGCAGGTAACGCTCGTATCAATTTCGCCGCATCATCCGGCGATGCGCGCAGATCGGTAGCACGGTTGGTGAAGAGTGGCTCTTGTGCAGGGGCAATGGTGGCGATGGTGGTGGTGGCAGCGGTGGTGGTGGCAGCGGTGAGAAAAAGTAGCGATGCCAACATCGCCAAACGTGCGAAGCCGAGATTGAACGCAGATATTAAGCTCGTAAGCTTTAAACGCGTGGTCACGATAGGCATGATAAGTACAATGGGCATAGTGGGTTTTCTTTCCGACAAAAGGTTTGCGCTATAAATTATTGCTTATCCAGTGTGGCACATAATCGTTCACATAATGCAGCGGTTAAACCTGCCTGGTTCATCGTGTAAAAATGCAGGCCAGGTGCGCCGCCGTCGAGCAGTTCTTCACATAGCGCGCTCACCACATCAAGCCCGAATGCTCTGATGGACGCGGTGTCATCGCCGAAGCCTTCCATTTTGCGACGGATCCAGCGCGGGATTTCCGCGCCGCAAGCATCGGAAAAGCGCGCTAATTGGGAGAAGTTTGCGATCGGCATAATGCCCGGTTGAATCGGTATATGCACGCCCATCTTGCCCACGCTGTCCACAAAATGAAAATACGCATCAGCATTAAAAAAATACTGGGTGATGGCTGAATCAGCGCCTGCCTCAACTTTTCGTTTGAAGTTTTTTAAATCTTCTTGGGCATGGCGCGCCTGCGGGTGATACTCGGGATAGGCCGCCACCTCGAGATGGAAGTGATCGCCGTGTTCAGCACGAATAAATGCGATCAAATCCGCCGCATGCTTGAACTCCCCCGCTTGCGCCATGCCTGATGGCAGATCACCCCGCAGGGCCACGACGTGTTCAATCCCACTGGCCCGATACTGATTAAGAATGCTGCGAATGCTTTCAACGGTAGAGCCGATGCACGATAAATGCGGCGCCGCCTGATGCCCGGCTGCACGAATGCTTTGTACTGTTTTCAGCGTGCCTTCCTGGGTGGATCCGCCGGCGCCAAAAGTCACCGAGAAAAATGCCGGCTGCAGCGTTGCCAGTTGCTCAACCACCGTGGCAAGCTTCACGGCACCCTCGTCTGTTTTGGGTGGGAACAATTCAAAACTTAAAATATTTTTTGGGTTTCGCATAAATCCCTATTCCTTCCTTACCAAGCATAAAAGAATACGCCAGCAGGTAAATAAATATACCGGCTGGCGTACTGGTTTTGCCTGACTATCGCGAGCTTAAAATTAGTAACGGTAGGTATCGGTTTTGTACGGTCCTTGCTGCGTCACGCCGATGTATTTGGCTTGCTCATCGGTGAGCGTCGTCAACTGCGCATTGAGTTTGGTCAGTTGCAGACGGGCAACTTTTTCATCCAGATGCTTGGGCAGGGTGTAAACACCAATCGGGTAGCTCGCGGTGTTTTGGAACAATTCCATTTGCGCGATCACCTGATTGGCAAACGATGATGCCATCACATAACTAGGGTGACCGGTGCCGCAGCCCAAATTAACCAAGCGACCTTTGGCCAGCAGGATGATTTTCTTGCCGTCCGGGAAAATCACATGATCAACTTGCGGCTTGATCTCTTCCCATTTGCAGGTTTTTTCAATCGTGGCAACATCGATTTCATTATCAAAGTGGCCGATATTACAAACAATGGCCTGATCCTTCATCTTTGCCATATGTTCAGCCGTGATGATGTGATAGTTGCCGGTAGCCGTGACAAAAATATCCGCTTTATCGACTGCGTAATCCATCGTGACCACGCGATAGCCTTCCATCGCGGCCTGAAGTGCGCAAATCGGATCAATCTCGGTCACCCAGACCTGCGCCGACAATGCGCGCAATGCCTGCGCTGAACCCTTGCCCACATCGCCATAGCCGGCCACCACGGCAACCTTGCCCGCGATCATCACATCGGTGGCGCGTTTGATCGCATCCACCAACGATTCACGGCAACCGTAGAGATTATCGAATTTTGATTTGGTGACTGAGTCATTGACGTTAATCGCGGGGAACGCCAGCTTGCCG
>JAYWCO010000028.1:0-1927 GCA_043780475.1 Burkholderiales bacterium
GCTTGCCCATTTCCTGCAGCTTGCCCATGGCGCTGTCTTTGTCGAAGACTACTTCATTGCTGCTATTGCGGCTGCCAGACATCGCACCACTGGCGAGCATCCCGGCGCCGCCCACACAGGCACCGAGCATGCCGATGACCACCGCCAAAACGATCGCGCAGATCACCACCACCACGGTATAACCAATCGCTTTGTCTTCCGGACATTTCATCAGGCGTGGCAGGCCAAGGTAAAGCAAATATAAACTGTACAACGAGCCCAACAAAGCCAATATGCCGAACCACGGAATCGCGTGGAAGATACCGGCAAGCCAAGCCGCGGTGTAAGAATAAACCGCCACTTTAAGCGCCTGATCGCTATTTTTTTCGCCGCCAAAACTTGGTGCCAGCGCGTTGATGATCAGCGATAAAACAAACACTGCAATAACCGCCATCACCAGCGTAAATATTGCCAGGCCGATGCCTGCAATCATCGGCGTTCTGTAATGACCGCCAATAAATGGGATGGAGTGGCCAATCACCGAGCTGCCAATAAAGCCGGCCACCGCACCAATTGCCGCCAGCGGCAACACATAACCTGTGAGCAAATTTGCGGTGGAGGTAGTTTCACCGGCGATCACCGGCCATTCTGTTTTAGGTGTGATGCAAATATTTTTAATACGGTCTATCAGTGCCATTTTTTACCCCCTGCTTGGTTGAGGAAAAACATCATAGCCTGATTCGTGTCCCGCCGTAATGCCGCATAGTTTCTAAAACGGCGTCGCCGTGCCCGCATCCCCTGAATACGGTATGTCGATAGCCAAACCCATCATTGCCGTACAACAAGTCGTCGCAACTTGCTAATATTTCCGGATTCACCGCGATCAATTTAAATTTAATGAGAGCCGATCATGAAACCCGCATCCCAAAACCGCTATCGCCTTGTTTCACGTCATGTCTTAATCGCCGCTTCCACCGCCGCGTTATGCACGCCGCTAATGTTGCATGCACAGCAACCCAAAACCACGCAGCCGAGCAAGCCACCCATCGCCCAGGCATTCATTGATGTCGCGACCCATCACAGTGATATCCCCGGTATGGGTGCGATGGCGGGCTTTGCCACGGGTGGCTTGAGCGGCGGCCTGTCGGGCCTGTTTGGCGGTGCCAAAGGGGGCGGCAACAGCTTCGGTAATACCCGACTGTCGTTTGGGCCGGGCAAATGGCTGGATATATCCGTGATGACGCGTAATGAGCCTAATTTAGCCGAGGCCACCGACAATACTCCCGTTGGCATGAACATGATGCCCGCCCTGAAACTCATTGTTCCGCCGCCTGAAAAATATGATCCGCCGGTCAAGCGCGATGATGAGCCGGTCGAACCCAAATATGAAAAGCCCAAAGGCAAGCTGCTGCTGTATTGGGGCTGCGGTGATACCATCCGGCCGGGCCAGCCCAAGGTATTCGACGCGGCCAGCGCCAACCTCGATGACCTCCAAAAGTTTTTTGGCCATATGCGCAATAGCACCACCCGCGGCGCCCGGTCGGCACCGGGCAATCCATCATGGCCCAACAAAACCGATGACCGCAAGGTGCCAGAAAATGCATCGTTGGTGGGTGAACATCAGTTCGTTGGACAAGGTCTTCCTGATAGTTTCAACGTGAAGCTGGGCGACGCGCAAGATTTTATGCCGCCGTATTTGATCGCGCAAAAAAATGTCGACGGTGTGGTGCGGCTTGAATGGCCCAGCGTGAGCCATGCACGCGGCTATTTTATTTCAGCGCTCGGTGCCAAACCCGGCGCCAATAAAGATGAAACCGAAATGGTGATCTGGACTTCAAGCGAGGTGCCTGAATTGGGTTTTGCCCTGGGCGATTATCAAACCAATGTCGCGATTGATAAGTGGATCAAGGACAAAGCCGTGCTGCCTGCCACCGCCACGCAGTGCGCC
>JAYWCO010000029.1:0-9506 GCA_043780475.1 Burkholderiales bacterium
ACTGCGACCCCGTCAGCACTTGAAATTTCGCGCGACCATAGCACATTGCCGTTCAACGCTTCTACGCAGCCGGTGCGACCTTGATAAACCGCCACACAAATTCGCGAATCATCCAGCACCGGCACGCCGGCCACATCGGCTACACGCTCAAGTTCAGTTGAGCCGCGCGGTGTAGAAATAGTCGCTTCCCAGGTTGGCTTGCCGCTTTCGGCTTCGATCGCAATCACTTTGCCGCCAGCATAGCCGGCATAGATAGTGCCGCGATTAACCACCACGCTGGCGTTAGTACGCAATGTCAGTGCCGGGGTTGCCCGTTGAAACACCCATTTACGCTTGCCATCGGCCCGATTCAAAGCAAAAATCCGCCCATCTGCGGTACGCACAATGACGTTTGCACCGGCGATCACCGGTGCGGCCAGCACTTCACCACTCACCTGGCTTTTCCAGACCGAGCGTCCGGCAGAATCAAACGCCAGTACCTCGCCCTTGTTGCTCGCCACCACCACCATGTTGTCACTAACGCCGACACCACCTGCCAATGGAATCTTCGCGTCGATCTGGCTGACTTGACGACCACCCTCGTCGGATAGCGCCACAATGCCGCTTTTATGCGTAGCCACATAAATTAATTTATCGCCAAATGCTGGCGTAAATAAATAGCCTGCTGATTTGCCCACGCTCGATGACCAGGCAATCGCGAGGTCAGTGCTTTTTAAGTCCGGTAACGCGGCGGGTTTAAGCTTGCCGCCACTGAACAAGCCACAGCCTGCAACTGCGACACATGTGGCAGCCGCAATGGCAACACGCGCTAGCTGAAACGCGGTACGCTGCTTTAAAAATGAACTTGGAGTTGAACTGAAAGTTGGGCTGAAAATCCATCTCGATACCTTACTCACTTCGTGATTCCTTTAGCATCTGTTTTTGCATCTGTTTTTGCGTCAGCCTTGGCATCAACTTTTTTACTTTCATCCGCACCGCCAAAAGCATCCAGCTTGGCTTGCGAAATGATTTTCAAGGCACTGCGTGTGTCGGCTTTCTCAACCGCAATCTGGTATGACGCATGCGCTTCACTGCGTTTGCCTTGTGCAGCGTAAATATCACCTTTTAAATCAGCTGCGACTGATTGAAACGCCTCATCTTTAACTCCTTCAAGCGTCTTCAATGCGCCATCGTAATCTTTGGTTTCAAGCATAACGATTGCAAGGCGCACCCGGGCAATCGCTCGATGGGTGTCACGACCATTGTCCACCACCCATTGCAACTGGGTTTTTGCCGTCGCAAAATCGCCTGCTTCAAAAGCAGCCTTGGCCGCCATTAACTGCGCTTCGGTGGCTTGAAACGTGCCAGGGAATTTTTCAACTAATGCGCTGACAGCGTCGGTGAGTTTTTTGCTGTCTTTGACAGCATCTTTGTTGGCAGCGTCCTTGCTTGCCGCAGCTCTACTGGCATTGACTTCTTCGCCGGTTTTTTTAACGCTTTTAAAAAGCGTTTCGGCTTGTTCGCCTTGGGATTTTTGATAATAGCGATAAGCTTGCACGCCAACCACCGCCACCAGTATCGCCGCGACGCCAGCCGTCACCCAATTGCCCCATTTGTCCCACCAGTCTTTAAGGGCCGAAATACGTTCTTGTTCTTCTAAATCATAAGTTGACATGTAAAACTTTCACTAATTACTAAAAATGGTTTGGAATGAGATGATGAATAATCAATGGTTCAGGTGTTTTTTAAAAACAGGATGGCTGCTTCAATCGTGGCCAAGGTTTGCTCACCATTTGCCAGATTTTTAAGGCTCATGTTACCGGCTGCTAATTCGTCTGAACCCAAGATAATAGCAAAGCGCGCGCCACTTCCGTCTGCTTTCTTCATTTGAGATTTAAAACTGCCGACTACGCCATCGGCGGTGCCATGCACCGTAATAGCCAAACCGTGGTCCCGCAACTGTTCTGCGATGTTGCACGCTTGGGCGCACGCTTCGGCGGTATATACAATATAAGCATCCAACGTCGGCGCTGAATACTGCCGGGTTTCCTGTAACAACATCATAACCCGCTCAACACCGATACCAAATCCGCATGATGGGGCCGGTTTACCGCCCATCTGTTCAACCAGACCATCGTAGCGGCCACCGCCAGCAATGGCTAATTCCCAATCGCTGCCGCGACCGATAAATTCAAAAACGGTGCGGTTGTAGTAATCAAAGCCGCGCACCAAGCGCGGATTAATCTGATAAGTCACGCCCGCCGCATCAAGGCGTGATTTAACGCCATCGAAGTGAGTGCGCTCGGCCTCGCCCAGATAATCAGCGAGCTTGGGTGCCGCATTGGCCAAGTCCTGCATTTTCGGATTTTTGCTATCAAGCGTGCGCAGCGGGTTCGTATATAGGCGGCGCTTGGCGTCTTCGTCCAGCTGATCCTGATGTGCTTCAAAATAGGCCACCAATGCATCGCGGTGCGCCTGGCGGGCGGCGACATCCCCGATCGAATTAATCTGCAGCTCGATAGTTGAAAACCCCAGCCGTTTCCACAACCGCGCCAGCATCACGATTTGCTCAGCATCAACATCGGGCCCGGCAAAACCCAGCGCTTCAACATCAAATTGGTAAAATTGCCGGTAGCGTCCTTTCTGTGGGCGCTCATGCCGGAACATGGGCCCCCATGTCCAGATACGCTTGGGGCCGTCATAAAGCAGGTTGTGCTCAATCGCGGCACGCACCAGACCAGCCGTCGCCTCAGGACGCAACGTCAGTTTTTCACAGTTCAGACCGTCCTCAAAAGAGTACATTTCCTTTTCGACCACATCGGTCACTTCACCCAGCGAACGCACATAAAGCGGAGTGGGCTCAACAATAGGCGTACGCATCAGGCAGTAGCCATATTGCTCGAATACTTCACGGGTGACATCTTCCAAAAATTGCCATAGAGGCGCATCTTTGGGTAGTAGGTCGTTCATACCGCGGACGGCTTGAATCGTGGCTTTGCTGGCCTGCACGAGCTGTTGGGGGGGGGTACGCATATTACTCATGCCGCTTGATTTTCAATTGACTTTGCAAAGCGTTTGATTTTACAGGTAATTAGCGCTGCTCCGCCACTTTTGCTGCCGGGCAGGCCCGTAGCAAGTGACAATCGATTGCCTGCATAACCCATTCTGAATACAGCGCAGCGCCCTGCCAGAGTAACCAGCCATTTTTTACAAAGATGGATTCGGCGCAGCCGGGTTTTTGCCCAGAAAGCGCCGGTTGAACGCGCCGTTCACAAGCATGATCGCGTTCATCCACGCGGCTTTCGGGGCATTTTTACTGCTGCGAGCCGCACCGGTGCTAGACTTTCATTTTGGCTTCGGCGGTTTCAACTTTGTTTTCCCGCTCGGGCACATTGAGTTCAACACAATCTCAAACATCGGATGAGTGCCCTGCTTTCAGCTTGGCATGTATCCGCCGGGTGGTGCGCCAGACTGCCCATAGCACCAGTGGAACCATCGCGCCGGTGATGATCTCAGGATCGATGGGCGCACCGGCAGCTTTGAGCGCTTTATTCAGGTAGAGCAACAAGCTGACGACGTAATACGAAATAGCCGCAATCGACAAGCCTTCTACGGTCGATTGCAGGCGCAGCTGTAGTGCCTGACCGCGGGTGAGCTTTTCCAGCAACTGCTGATTTTGCACCTCGGTGGCAATGTCCACACGCGTACGCAACAACGCGCTGGTGCGTGAAACCCGTTCGGATAATGAGGCCAGGCGCTGCGCGGTAGCAGCCACGGTCGCGATGGCGGGTGACAGGCGACGCTGCATGAATTCGCCAATCGTCTGCGTACCCGGAATCGGCTTCTCGCGCAGCTCTGCAATACGCTGGCTCACCAATGTATCGTAGGCGCGAGTGGCCGCGAAACGGTACACATGCAGCGCAATAGCACGCTCGACCCGCGCCGCCAATGACACCAGTGTATCCAGTAAATCCTGGTCCATGGCGGTCTTGTTTTCCAGCCGCGCGGTGATATCTGCCAGCCCGCTTTCCGCATCGGCCAACATCGGCCCCAGCTGTTTAGCTACGGGCAAGCCGCGCAACGCCATCAGGCGATAGGTCTCAAGCTCAAGCAGGCGATGGGTGATACGTCCGGCACGCGTTTCACTCGTGCCGGGCGGCGCGATCACCAGCATGCGCTCGTAACCGTCTACGCCGATACAAAATTCTGTTACCGCCCATGAATGCCCGTTGCCCATTTGCGAAGCCACCACCGCACGCCCGCCAAACCAGGTCTGCGCCAGCGCCATCAGCGCTATTTCGTCGCTGAGATCGCCATTCACGACCGCCAAATGAATAGCCGCTACCGTGCGCCCCGGAATATCGCGCAGCCATTCGGGCGTAACCACCAACGCAGGCAGCAATGCCGGCTCCGACGCGCCCAGTAAGGCAGCGGCGGGTAGTGGCTGCACGATGGAATATCGGGTAAATTCGGTGTGCCGCTCCCACTTGACGGTATAGCCTTCAAAGCGCAGCCGCAAAAAATTATTGTTCAGGCTATCTAGCGGCAGCGCCCGCTGGTTGGGCAAACATCGCAGATGTTCACACTCTTGTTCGCGCGTCGCCTCGGCGTTCAGCACAGCGACGTAAATAATCAGCGCCGGCAATCTGACACGAGCCATGGGGCGGGCATGCACCTCGTTATGCAGCGCGACGCGCAACGGGTCATCCGGCGGCAGCGCTGACGCTTTCGTTAAAACAGGTGATGGCATGGAATTCATACCGAATATTAAACTTATTCAAATTCCCAGCGCAATGGCCTGCGCAAAACCAGCACCGTGCGGACAAAGGTTCGGTAGCAGCTTAACTACCTCATGACGGCATCGATGCCGAAGAAACGTGTCGTTACACTTTTAATCATTTTGATTGTGAAGCATTTGTTAATATTATCTCATCGTGGGTAAAAATAAATCAGCATTCAACGACGGGACTGTTAGAACAATATGAAACGAATACTGGAATTTAATTCTGGTTATGGGCGGGCACTGGATGAGCGTGATGAATTAATCTTGCAGCTTCTTTGCGAGCAATGTGATGATGTTGCACTGCAGCTTACAGGCACCCACGTCGGCCCTGATGCAGCGAAACAATTACTCGCCGAGGCCGCATTCAAATCTACGCCGCAGGTACAGGGATCGTGCATCGGCATATTTGATTTTTCGCATTTACTGCTGGGCGCGTTGGTCGTACGTCAAAACCAGCCCGATGTCCTCGATTGGTATATCGGTTCGCTGATGTTCAAGCCTGATTTTCGCTCACAGGGACATGGCCACAAAGTCATTCAGGCATTCCAGCATTATGTTCATGAACAGGGTGGCAAGCGCATTCTGCTGGCGGTGATGTGGAGCAATCCACGCGCCATGACATTCTGGAAACATCTGGGATTTGAAGCCGCACGGCCGCTAGGGCCGATACAGTTTGGGCAGCTCACACAGTCAGGTATGGAGTTGCAGCAAATCGTCAAAAACTATCAAGGCTTGTCAACACAGATGAAGCCCATATTGCAATACCGAATCAGCTCCGGATGAACTGCAGCACTGTTGCGTGCGTGGATATGTAACGTAAATACGCATAGCCCGCCGTATCCGCAACCAGCGACTGACTTAGACCTGCACCCTACAATTATGCGCAACGCGCATAACTTTTTATGTGAATTCGAGAGCTGCAATTAGTGACGAGTCTATAATGCGGACTTCGCAAATCATTGCCTGATGCCTTGGGCCACTCTCCATGACCACCTCGACTTCAACCACTGCAGAACAGCGCAAAACGATTCTTTTGACCGAAATCGACCGGCTGATTGATGGCAAAATACCCGCTGAAGAGCAGGCTGCCGCCAAAGCTTTCACCGCCAGCTACTACCGCGAGATGGACCCAGAAGATTTTGCGATGCGCGATGCTGCCGCTTGGTGCGAGATTGCGCTGAACCATTTACAGTTTGGGCAGGAATTTCAATCCGGCGCGGCAAAAATGCGCATTTTCAGCCCGAAGACCGATGAGCACGGCTGGACTGCATCCACTACGGTGATCGAATTTATCAATGACGATATGCCGTTTCTGGTGGATTCGATTGCAATGGAAATCAATCGTCAGGGGATTACCACGCATTTTGTGATTCATCCGCTCTTTGATGCATCCCGCGATAAACATGGCCAACTTACCCATCTGGACAATCCGCACGACGGGGTAAAACTTGAATCATGGATTCATGTCGAGGTTGAGCGGATTAGTGATCCCGCGCGCATCAAAGCGCTGGGTGATGGCTTGGTGGCGGTGCTGGGCGATGTGCGTTCATCGGTAGAAGACTGGCCGCAGATGAAAGCTAAAGTCGCCGAAATTTTGGGCTCCATGAGTGGTGCCGCAAAGGTCGTTCCGCTCGAAGAGCTCGATGAGGCACGGGCATTTTTAACCTGGGTTAGTGATGACCATTTCACGTTTTTAGGCTATCGCGATTATGAATTAACTGAACAAAATGGTCAGGATGTACTGAAAATAGTGCCCAAATCAGGTCTCGGCATTTTGCGCGAACCCAAGCTGGGCGGGGTCTCAGCGAGTTTCACTGAATTGCCGCCCGAAATTCGCGCCCTCGCCCGCAAACCGCAATTGCTAGTGCTCACCAAAGCCAATTCTCGCGCAACCGTGCATCGTGTGGGCTATCTTGACTACCTTGGCATCAAGCATTTTGATGCTGAAGGCCGCGTCATTGGCGAACGACGTTTTGTGGGACTTTATACCTCCAGCACATATCACGCCAACCCGCAGGATATTCCGCTATTGCGCCAAAAAATTCAGCGGGTGATGGCGCGTGCGGGCTTTCCGCATTCGAGCCACGCTGGTAAAAATTTATTCTCAATCTTGGAAACTTATCCCCGCGATGAACTATTCCAGATCGGTGAAGAGACGTTGTTTGAAACAACCATGGGTATTTTGCGTTTGGGCGAGCGCGCCAGGACGCGGGTGTTTGTGCGCCGCGACGTTTATGCACGTTTTTATTCCTGCCTGATTTTTTTGCCGCGCGAAAACTACAACACCGAAGTTCGGGTAAAGCTTCAGGAAATTTTAAAACGCGTCTTTAACGGTACCAGCGCGGAGTTCAATGTGCAACTGTCCGAATCCGTGCTGGCGCGAGTGCATATGCTGGTACGTACCTCGCCCAGCGTCAGCGCCAAGGTTGATTTGAAAGCGCTCGAAGCTGAGATTGTCGCCGCGATCAGCCGCTGGGAAGATGGCGTGTTTATAGCGCTTAACGCGGCCCGCGGTGAAGCGGCTGCCAATACTGCGCGTCGGGATTTTGTGCTGCCGTTCCCGGCGGCCTATCGGGAAGATGTTTCAGCGAATGAAGCCGTGCAGGATTTCGCGATAGCGCAAAAATTATCGACCGATCTTCCCGTGGCCATGTCGCTCTATCAGCCGACTGATCCTGGCATCAATATTGATACCAGCACCACCAACACCCTGCGCTTTCGCCTGTATCGACTGGGCGCCGCAGTGCCACTATCAGCCAGTTTGCCGATGCTTGAGAACATGGGCGTCAAGGTCGATAGCGAGCGCTCATATGTAATCGAGCGGCATAACAGCTCGGCCATTCATATTCATGATTTCGGTCTAGTGCATTCTTTTAAAGACCTGAATCTGCTCGCCGTCAAAACAAAATTTGAAGCCGCGTTTGGTCGCGTTTGGGCGAAGCAGGTCGAGAACGATGGCTTTAATCGCTTAACGCTGGCGGCGGCATTGGCGAATCAAGAAATCGTCATGATCCGCGCTTATGCAAAATATTTAAAGCAGGCCGGCTTTACTTACAGCCAGAACTATATTGAGCAGACGCTCGCCAACAACGCCGCAATTACACAGGCGCTGGTGGCGCTGTTTCATCAGCGCTTTGACCCGTCGAAACAGGTGGGACAGGTGGCAGGGCAAGTCGCAGAAACGGACACCGTCAAACATATCCAAGCCTTGCTGGACAATGTGAGCAATGCGGATGAAGACCGTATTTTGCGGCGTTTTTTAGCGGTGATTCAAGCCACGCTGCGCACCAATTATTATCAGCCTGATGCGTTGGGGGAGCGCAAGCCCTACCTCTCGCTAAAGCTTGAGTCGGCCAAGGTGCCGGAGCTGCCTGAACCTAAACCCTTGTTTGAGATTTTTGTTTACTCACCTCGCGTTGAAGGTATTCATTTACGCTTTGGCAAGGTCGCGCGCGGCGGCTTGCGCTGGTCCGATCGGCCGGAAGATTTCCGCACGGAAGTGCTCGGTTTGGTCAAAGCCCAGCAGGTCAAAAACGCGGTGATTGTACCGGTGGGTTCCAAAGGCGGCTTTGTGCTAAAAGCCGGACCGCTGGCGACCGATCGCGAGGCCTATATGAAGGAAGGTGTCGCGTGCTATCAAACCTTCCTGCGTGGGCTGCTTGATTTAACCGACAACCTGGTCAAAGGCAATGTGGTGCCGCCCAAACAAGTGGTGCGCCATGACGCGGATGACCCTTATCTGGTGGTGGCGGCAGATAAAGGCACCGCGACATTTTCGGATTATGCGAACGCTATCTCCAAAGAATACGGCCACTGGCTGGGTGATGCGTTTGCCTCTGGCGGCTCGGTAGGCTATGACCATAAAAAAATGGGCATTACCGCCAAAGGCGCATGGGAAAGTGTCAAGCGGCATTTCCGCGAGACTGATTTCAACACCCAAACAACGGACTTTACGGTGGCCGGAGTCGGCGATATGTCAGGCGATGTATTCGGTAATGGCATGCTGCTTTCAAAGCATATCTGTTTGGTGGCGGCGTTTGATCATCGCCATATTTTCCTTGACCCTCATCCTGATTCAGCGATCAGCTTCAAGGAGCGTGAACGCATATTTGCGCTGCCCCGCTCAAGCTGGGAAGACTACAACAAAGCGTTAATTTCCAGGGGCGGCGGAATCTTTGCGCGCGGCGCAAAGTCGATCACAATTTCCCCCGAAGTCAAAACAGCACTGGCGATTGACGCCGATAATATGACGCCGGTTGAATTGATACGCGCTATTTTAAAAGCACCGTTGGATTTATTTTACAACGGCGGGATTGGCACCTACATCAAAGCCAGCTATCAAAGCCACGCCGAGGTCGGGGACCGCGCCACCGATGCATTGCGCATCAACGGCAATGAGCTGCGCTGCAAGGTCGTGGCTGAAGGCGGCAACCTCGGCGCTACCCAACTAGGAAGAGTGGAAGCTGCAATGAATGGAGTGCGCATTAACACCGATGCAATTGATAACTCCGCAGGTGTAGATTGCTCTGACCATGAAGTGAATATCAAGATTTTGATTGATGCGATTATTGATCAGGGCGCTTTAAAAATCGACGAGCGTGATGCGCTGTTGGCATCAATGACCAATGAGGTCGGAGCACTGGTGCTACAGGATAATTATTTTCAGACGCAAACCCTGTCGGTTTCTGGTGTGCGCGCTGAAAAATTACTCGATGCGCAATCGCGCTTTATTCGCCATCTGGAA
>JAYWCO010000030.1:0-2965 GCA_043780475.1 Burkholderiales bacterium
TTTGACGATGACGGCGGCGCGTACAATCAGGCTGATGCAGCGGGATTTATTAAATTAAATGCACTGCGGATGCGGATTGCCGCGAATAAAGCAGCGGCAAAAATGGCCAAGCCCGTCGGCAAAGCCGTGAAAAAATCTAGCCGTAAATAGCGCAGTGTTCAACACACACAGGAATCAACATGCCCTCATTCGATATCGTTTCTGAAGTCAATAAAGTGGAACTCAAAAACGCGCTGGAACAGGCGAATAAAGAGGTCTCAACCCGGTTTGATTTCAAAGGTTCAGATTCGCGCATCGAGCAAAAGGAACTCGAACTCACGGTGTATGCGGATGATGACTTCAAGCTGGCGCAGGTTAAAGATGTGCTGCTCAATAAAATGGCCAAGCGCGGCGTGGATGTGCGGCTGCTGGATGAAAAAAGCAAAGAAAAAATTGGCGGCGATAAAGTCAAACAAATCATCAATGTGAAAAATGGCATTGAGTCAGACCTCGCCAAGCGCATCGTCAAGCTCATCAAAGATGCAAAATTAAAAGTGCAAGCTTCCATCCAGGGCGAGACGGTGCGCGTTACCGGCACCAAGCGTGATGATCTGCAGGAAGCCATCGCACTCTGCAAAAAGCAAATTGAGGATACCCCTTTGCAGTTCAACAATTTTCGCGATTAAGCGGCGTGTCTATTTGTTAAGCACGTAAGGCTTGTGATCTCCTTATACAAAATATCCAAGAGCGTGCTTTAGTTTTCTGTCATAAAAGTGACAAACTGCTATCATTCGCGAAGTTTATTTAGCCACTCTTGGTACAGCGCATGCGTTTTTACTTGCAACCCATCGTTATTTTTATCGTTCTGCATGCGGCGAATCCATTGCGATGAGCGCGATGATAGAGCCTGCGGCAAAATCCCTAGTAGAACCCAAGGCGTCCGCTGCCATGCGCGTCAAAGTCTGGGGTGCGCGCGGTTCATTGCCTGCGCCACTGACACCTGATGAATTGCAGCTGCATATGCGCAATCTGCTTATCGAATTTACAGAGCGCGGCTATACCTCAGCCAGCGATGTTGACCGCTTTCTGGCGGGCGTACCTCGCCAGCGTTTTGGTGGCTACGGCGGCAACACCCCGTGCATTGAGGTTTCAACTGATCAGCAACAGTTAATTATTGACGGCGGCAGTGGCATCCGCCAACTCGGCTACGACCTGATGGCGGGTGCATGTGGACGTGGTGAGGGCGAGGTGCATATTCTGTTCACGCATTTCCATTGGGATCATCTGATCGGTCTGCTATTTTTCACCCCCATTTTTATTCCCGGCAATAAAATTCATGTGTATGCGGTGCAAGATGACTTGCCCGATGTATTCAAAACCTTGTTCAAGAAACCGTATTTTCCCGTTGAGCTGGAGCAGCTTGGTGCGACCATCGAATATCACCGTTTGGCGCCGCGGCAAGCCGTGGCGTTCAACGATATTATGGTGACCCCTTATGAACTGGATCATCCCGATCCTTGCTGGGGATTTAAATTTGAGAGCGGCGGCAAAGCATTTGCGCATTGCGTAGATACCGAGTGCATTCGCATCTCGCGCGAAGAGCTGGGCCCAGATTTACCCTTGTACCAGGGCCTTGACCTGATGATTATTGATGCGCAATACACCGTCATGGAATCATTTGAGCGGATCAATTGGGGCCACGCCTCGGCCCGACGCGGGATTGATATTGCGATGCGCGAGGGTATCAAGCAGGTGCTGTTCATGCACCATGATCCCGGTGCCTCCATGGGAAAAATCGCCGCCGCTGAAACCCAGGCGCGTCATTATTACGAGCACCGTCTCGACAGCCCTCCACCGAACAGTGCGGTGAGCCCGGTGCAGTGGTCATTTGCCTTCGAAGGGCAAGTCATCGAGCTTTGAGGTGCCGATGGCTTTAGATACCGAAGCCTTAAATATTTTCATCCCTCGACGGCGGCGAGTACCTGCGCGATACGCTCAATATCATTACCGGTCATCTTGCGTCGCCAGGCGCGCGCACCCGACAGGCCCTTGCAGAGGCCGACAATATGGCGCATCACGGCATGTCGGGTAGAGCCCTTGGCAACCTGCTCATCAGCATAAATATTCATGCGCGCTTCAATTTCTTCGCGCGTTAGCGGCTCGCACTCATCGCCATAAAACTCGCGATCCCACGATGCCAGCCAATACGGATTGTGATAAGCCTCACGGCCCATCATGACGCCATCAACATACTGTAAGTGGGTGCGGATTTCGTCGGAGGTATTGACACCGCCGTTGAGCACAATAGTGAGCTGCGGAAAATCTTTTTTCAATCGATACGCGTAATCGTATTTCAGCTTGGGAATCTCACGATTTTCCTTGGGGCTTAAGCCTTTCAGAATTGCGTTACGCGCATGGGCGATGAACACCGTACTGCCCGCTTCGGCAACAACGCCAACAAAATCGCGCACAAATTCATAGCTCTCATTATCGTTGATACCGATTCGATGCTTGACGGTTACGGGTATGGACACGACGTCCATCATGGCCTTGACGCAGTCCGCCACCAATTGCGGTTCTGCCATCAGACACGCCCCGAAGCTGCCGCGCTGCACCCGCTCCGAGGGGCAGCCGCAATTAAGATTAATCTCGTCATAGCCCCATTGTTCGCCCAGCTTTGCGCAGGTGGCGAGGTCAGCGGGCTCGCTGCCGCCGAGCTGTAGCGCGACCGGATGTTCCTGGATGTTGAAATCCAGATGACGCGGCTGGTTGCCGTGAATAAGCGCGCCGGTGGTCACCATCTCGGTGTAAAGCCGTGTGTGCTTCGTCAACAGCCGATGAAAGTAGCGGCAATGTCGGTCCGTCCAGTCCATCATCGGCGCGACACTCAAGCGGTGCAGGTTGACAGAATTATTTATTTGATCGTTCATGTTGATGATTTTATCAGCCGCGTGGTGTACATCTGCTGGTTTGCGGCAAAATAGCA
>JAYWCO010000031.1:0-2409 GCA_043780475.1 Burkholderiales bacterium
GCCATGTGCGCCCACGACCACCAACCCGGACGCACAATCAGACGCCGACGATGATGCCGCCCAACCCGCTGACCGGGCGGGTGCCGTTTGCTATTTTACGTTAAACGAACAGTATTTGGCCAGGCCTCGCTTTTTGCCTAATTGCCCAAGCATCTGCTAGCAAAACTCAAGACCTGACCCTTGAGCCGTTTGTGGCTGGCTCACCCCTGCCGATCCTGTCCTTACAGTGCCCTTGTTTACTAATCTTATTAAAACTGATAAGAAATTTTGCAAGACGGCGTCAGAATCCTGCGTTCCTGGGTGGAGCACTCGAATGACGGCAGGTGATCCAACCACACTAACTAAAGGTGTGTGCCAAGGTTATGGGGGATTAGCTTCTATTTGTGCCACGGCCGTTGGGGTAGGATCGGCTGTCAATGATTGTGTGAATACAAACCCCTGCTAGTAAGAGATAAATAAATTGCGATTTAAAAAAATAACTTATATCTTTTTTGGGCTGGCGATCACGGGCGCAGGCATTTGGTATTTTCAAACCAGTAATAACGCTGCATTAATGTCTTCTGCGTCGATTAATCTAAAACCGACCTCATCAGCTGCCACTGCCAGCCATAGCAATGCAGCGGCATCCTCAAGCACTGAATTGAATGCGCGGGCCGCGAACAATAGCAGCCTCGGGCTCTTCAACGAGCCGGTAAGGTCGCTCATGCGTTCAGATAAAATGGCAAAGGTTGATTACGCACGGTTGCGCGTAAACACGCAGTGCCTTGCTTTTATGAATGTTGGGGCGGCGACCAATACGGTTGAAAATAGCACTGATGCTGAAGCCAAACTACCCGATGCCGAGAAGCCATTGTTTGGGCGTGCCTCGCTAACAACAAGGCGAGCCGCGCTCTCGCGATCCATTGCAGCCTGCTCCAGGCTGTACGAAGGCTCGCCGCTCTCCGCTGATGAAATGGTGGCGTTTAACGCGCAGCCCAACACTGCAAAATGGCGTGCACTCGTGAAAGCGGGGCAGAAAGAAAATTTCGGTGCCGATATGATGGCCACCAAGGAGTTTATGGAGAAAATTGTTTCAGAACCCATGTTTGGCGCAATGGAGGCACTTCTATACGGTCGCCTTATCAATACTGCAGCGCTTGAAAAGGATTATCCGCCCGAACAAGCTATGGCTCTTCGCATACTCGTCGTGCCATTTTTATTATGCCAAATGGGTGATGACTGTAGAAGCGGCGACATTGTTAGTGAGCAACTTTGTTGGCAATCCGGCATCTTCGGCGAAAACGTTCAAGATGCCATCCTGGAAAATTTAAGAAGTCAGCAAATAAATACGGCTGCATTCGAGCAATATGTAACGACGCTGCGTCAAAAACTAGAACAAGCCTCCGCATACCTAAAACAATTTGGTGGCTCCTTCGGGAAGTAGCATAGGGTCTCGATAGTTGCTGCACAAAATCGTTAAACACTTTGAAAGTAAGCATCCCTCGCAAAAGACAATGCACAATCTTAGGATCAGATGCCGTCTTGAACAAGTCGGGGTCTCGCTTTTTGCCTAACCGCCCAACCATCTCCTAGCAAAACGCGAGACCTCGCGGCGGTGCTGGATCGTGGATCTGCAAGTTAGCTATTCCGCTGCGGCCTCAATAAATTTTGCACTCATCAGCATTGCCTCTGATCTACCGTGCGGTTCCTTATGTTCCATCAGTGCCTGCACCATTTCAAGCGCGGATTTTTCGCACGGTGGTAGCTCAACATCGCTGGTGGCAATCGGTGTGATCCGATCACCCCAGCGAATCAGGTGAGTACTCAAGGTCAGCCCGGCGCCGAACGCGGGGATCAGCACCAGGCCGTTAGGCTTGACGCGGCCCGCTTCAATCGCTTCTACCAGCGCAACGGGCGCAGTGGCAGCACTCATGTTGCCGTATTTGTGCACGGTCAAAAACACTTTATCCATCGGCGCGCCGGCCCGTTTGGCAACGGCTTCGATAATGCGCAGATTGGCCTGATGGGGCACGACAACATCAATATCATCCATCGTGACGCCGGCTTTGGCCATCACTTCGATGCTCGCCTCGCTCATGCCGGTCACAGCTTTTTTGAAAATTTCCTGGCCGTCAAAATCCCATATCGTGTCGCCGTATTGCATGCCTTTGTTTACATAAGCCGCACCCTTGCCGCGCACGCGCAGCGTTTGGCGGGCGTCTGCATAGCATTGCAATTTCTCGGCAATCACGCCCTCAATATTATCGGTGGCCTTCAACACAAACGCGGCTGCGCCATCACCAAACAGTACCGACACATTACGGTTATGCCAATCCATAAATTGCGAAATAACTTCCACGCCGATGACGAGTACATTCTTGGCAGCGCCCGATTTGATCATCGCGTTCGCGGTGGATAGGCCGTAGAGAA
>JAYWCO010000032.1:0-7471 GCA_043780475.1 Burkholderiales bacterium
CGACCACCACGCGCTACTGCGTCTGATGCGCCGTTGGCAAAAGCCGCAAACACAATACCGCTCTCGTAATTAAAGCCACCCAGTTCTCCCAAATCAATACTGACGGCGATGCCCTGCGCCGAAAAATGTTGGGCAATAGTACGTAGCTGTGCCAACGCATTCGTGATGCGATCATCCTGCGGCTGCACCGCACTGGCTCGATCCAGCACGCTTGCATCACCATAAAGCGTCGGCAATACCAGGAATGCCTCGGCCAACGAGCTGGGCAGATCAAGCTTGGCCACGCATGCTTTAAGGCCAGGCGAATCCTTGGCTTCGGTGGCCATAAAAATATCATCCGCCGCAGACGCAGAGACTTTAGCCAGATCAATCAACGCACGAAAAATAGCCGGGTGGCCGATATCAAGCTGCACCGCCCGTACTCCGACCGCGGCCAGCGTATCAATCATGAGTTGCTGGATTTCAATATCCGCTTCCAGGCCCGCGTGCCCATACAGTTCAGCACCAGCCTGAAAAGGTTGCCGAGACTTGCCCAAGCCAGAGGGCAAGGTATGCAGCACGCTGCCCGCATAACACAGCCGTGATACGCCTTGACGGTTCAACACATGCGCATCAATGCGCGCCACCTGAGGCGTTGTATCCGCGCGAATTCCCATCGTGCGGCCGGATAGCTGATCAACCAATTTAAATGTCGCCAGATCCATGTCATGACCGGTACCGGTTAGGAGCGAATCCACATATTCCATGAGCGGTGGCACCACCAACTCATAGCCATGTCGGGCAAACATATCAAGTGCTAGCCGGCGAATATGCTCTAGCTTTTTCGCATCATGCGGCAACACATCTTCAATATGTTCAGGTAATGCCCAAGTTCTCATCGGCTTCTCTATCAGGTCGTTTAATCAGGTCGTTTGATCAGAATACAAAATACAGCAGTCCAAGTCCCGCCAGCATGGACACCAGCCCGGCGATTTGCAATCTCGCATCTGAAAATTCGGTAATGCGTCTAAATGATTCTTTCCAGATACGTGGCGCTACAAATGGCGTGATGCCTTCAACAATCAACATAAGCGCGAGCCCCGCCAACAAAATTTCAGTCACTTTTTTGAACCCTTTTTCCCAGCTCTTTCCTGGCTATTTTCTAATTTGCTAACAATGCTTCGCGCCTGTCGTTAGACGCAAAAACGGCGCGTACCTGTTTGGAACGCGCCGTTAACGGATTATACGGAAGTTTTTTTGGTTTTGCTGGTTTTGCTTACGTTGCCTGCTTTTACACCAACCTGAATTACTTGCCGCCCTTGTTCGGGTTTTTCAGGTATTTAAACAAATCAGAACTGGGATCCAGCACCATCAAATCAGTCTTGTTACGGAAGCTGTTTTTATAAACATCCATGCTTCTATAAAAGGCATAAAATTCCGCATTTTTGGTAAATGCCTGCGCATAAATTTTGGCGGCAGAAGCATCGCCTTCACCTTTGATTTTTTGCGCGTCGCGAAACGCCTCGGCCAAAATAATTTCACGCTGCCGCTCTGCATCAGCGCGAATTTTTTCGGCTTCACCAGAGCCGGTGGAGCGCAACTCATTGGCAACTCGTTTACGTTCGGAATCCATGCGGCGATACACATCCGCACTAATCTCGGGCACCAGATCGACACGCTTCAAACGCACATCCAGTACCTCGATACCGATACTGCGCGCATCTTTATCGGTTCTGACGAGCAGGTTTTCCATAATTTTATTGCGTTCGCCCGAGATCACTTCTGCCAGACTGCGTTGACCGAACTCGGCGCGCAAATCATCATTCACGCTTTGCGAAAGCCGCACCTCGGCTCGCGCAAAATCACCCCCCGTGGATACAAAAAATTGTTTTACATCGACGATGCGATATTTGACATAGGTATCAACCAGCACATTGTTTTTTTCCTTGGTCTGGATACGCTCGGCGTCCTTGCTGTCCAGCGTCTGAATGCGGGTGTCGTATAAGCGAATATTTTCAATAAACGGTACTTTAAAATAAAGCCCCGGTGTGGTCTGGATGGCAACCACCTGCCCCAGCTGAAATTTAATGGCAGCCTGCCGCTGGTCAACGGTATAAACCGATAACACCAGTACCAACAGCAGCACAATAAGACCGATAACAATAGCCGGAATATTTTTTTGCATAATAATGATCTCGTTATTTCTATGTGTTCTGCAATAATCAGGATTCGTAACCGAGCGCTCAGCGATTGCGCAACGAATTTGCCCGCGAGGGCTCAACCGGCGCTGTAATAGTCGCTGGCGCAGTCGGCGCTTCAACCACACCTGGGGCAACATTACGCGGTGTTGAATTATCGCTGTTGATAGGCACTGCTGAAGGTGCTGTTGACTGAATCAGCTTATCAAGCGGCAGGTACAGAAGGTTCTGACCGCCTTTTTGATCAACCAGAACTTTGCTCGCGCTCTGCATAATTTGCTGCATGGCATCAAGGTACATGCGCTCACGGGTGACGCCCGGTGCTTTTTCGTATTCTGCCAACACTTGCGTGAAACGTGATGCATCACCCTGTGCGTTAGCAATAACGCGTTGCTTATGACCTTGCGCCTCTTCCATCAAGCGAGCGGCAGCGCCTTTGGTCTTGGGCAAAATATCGTTGGCATAGGCTTCACCTTCGTTTTTTAAACGCTCACGGTCTTGTTTCGCGCGTACGGCATCATCAAAACTGTTTTGTACTTGTTGTGGCGGCTGCGCGTTTTGCATCGTGACGGTTGAGACCTGAATACCGGTTTTGTAGCGATCAAGAATAATCTGCATCAGCGCTCTGGCTCGAGCACCAATATCTGCGCGGCCTTCGTAAAGCACAAAATCCATCTTGCTTTTGCCCACAATTTCCCTCATCGAGGTTTCCGCTGCCTGACGCACCGCTTCATCGGGCTCACGGTTAAAAAACAGGAAATCTTCAGGGCTCTTCAAGGTGTATTGCACCGCAAACTGAACGTCAACGATATTTTGATCTTCAGTCAGCATCAGTGATTCTTCGGGAACTTTGGTCTTCTGATTATTACGATGCCCAACCTCAATGGCACGAACCTGTGAAACATTAACAATTTCCACCGACTCAAACGGATACGGAATGCGCCAGCGCGGGCCTGGTTGGGTAGTTTGGGTATATTTGCCCAAGCGCAATTCAATCCCGCGCTTACCTTCCTCCACAATATAAAAACCACTAAACAACCAGACCGCAAGCGCTAGGCCGATGGCCAGCAATATGCCGCCACTCATCACTGCTTTACTGGGGCCACCTGGGTTGTTGTCGTTGCTATTATCGTTGCCCCCTTGGCCGTTATTGCCTTTTTTTCCAAACAGACTGTTGAGCTTCTGACCCAATTTATTAAAAATTTCATTAAGATCAGGCGGGCCATCATTTTTATTTCCACCGCGTTTGCCCCATTGCGGGTCATTGAGCGACATCTCAATCACACCATCGCGACTCCCTGAGGACGATAGTGGCTTCCGTACCTTTTTGGCCTGATAACCCAACCAAAAAACGGGATACGCTAGAATCGCCAATGGCCATAACAACGCACGTCTATCCAGCAATTGCAAAGGTCGCAACATACTCAATTCACTCCATGGTGCGCAAATGATTGCGCTTGATCAATCGAAACAACTTCATTCTCAAAACTTGTCTGGAAACGCGTATCAACAGCGGGCTCTGTGTGTGCAAAATGGTGCATCATTTCTGCGTATTCATGAATGGTATCGCGCACCAGGTGCATGCCTGCACCAGAAACTGCACTAACGCGTAATTCAATAATTTTATCACTCTCGTCACGCAAAGCAGTAGAAGCAGCGGCAAATAAATTCTCTGCGTCGAGTAAGTCTATTTTGTTATAAACAACAATTTGCGGAACCGTGTCGGCACCAATTTCAGCGAGCACCTTATTGACTTCCGCAATTTGCTCGTCGCGTGCCGGGTTCGCAGCGTCCACCACATGCAGCAATAGATCCGCCTCGACCGCTTCAGTCAACGTCGCATGGAAGGCCGCCACCAAACCATGTGGCAGGTTGCGGATGAAACCAACCGTATCGGACAGCGTCACATTGACATTGGGTGCTATGTACAGGCGGCGCGTCGTGGTATCGAGGGTCGCAAATAATTGGTCCGCCACATAAGTACCGGAACGTGTCAGCCGGTTGAACAGGGTGGATTTACCGGCATTGGTATAGCCCACAATCGAGACTGAAAAGGTGCCTGCGCGATGACGGCCGGCACGCTGGGTGTTACGCTGCCGACCTAATTTTTTGAGTTTTTCTTTAAGTTTTTTGACCTTGTCGCCTACCATGCGACGATCCAGCTCCAGCTGTGATTCGCCAGGTCCGCCGCGCACACTGATGCCGCCGCGCTGACGCTCCAGGTGGGTCCAGCCTTTGACCAGGCGCGTCATCAGATGCTGCATTTGGGCTAATTCAACCTGCAGCTTGCCCTCTGCCGAACGGGCGCGCTGCGCAAAAATATCAAGAATTAAATCCGTGCGGTCAATCACGCGCACGCCCACGATTTTTTCAATATTGCGAATCTGGATCGGCGAAAGCTGGTGGTTGAAGACCACTAGAGAAGCGTTGGTGTGTGCGACAGCTTCAGCGATTTCTTCAATTTTACCGCTCCCGGCAAATGTCGCCGGATCGGGCTTATAGCGCTTGCCGGTCAAAGTCGAAGCAACCTTAGCGCCCGCACTCGAAATTAACTCGCGAGCTTCGGCAAGCTGTGCTTCAAAATGCAAATCATCGAAATTGATTCCGACGAGCACAGCAGCACCTTGTGGCGCAGCAGAATCTGCAAAATTAGGTTTCATCGTTTTAACAAAGTGAGCTTTGTAGGCTCGTGAATGTACTAGCATCATGTTGACGCCGGCACGTTGTCAGCCTGTAGCCCATTCGCATCATCAAGCACTGCCGTCTGGCAGCGCTTGGCGCGGGCGCTCCAACGAAATATTAACTTTCGGCGGGCGCTTCAAATGGAATTGAGACCGCACGCGCCGGCACCACGGTAGAAATAGCATGTTTGTAAACCATTTGCGTGACCGTATTTTTTAACAACACAACATACTGGTCGAAAGATTCGATTTGGCCCTGCAACTTGATGCCATTAACCAGATAGATCGAAACCGGGACATGTTCCTTACGCAAAATATTAAGGAATGGGTCTTGTAATAGTTGCCCTTTTGCACTCATTTTTATTCTCCAGCTTATGGTTTTAGTGAACAACGACGCAGTAAATTAGCGCCCGAATGGTGATAATACTTGAACCGGGAATTGTTTGTTTTAAATCGTTTTAATAACCATACTCAACAAACAGTATCGATTCACTTCGCCCAAAATAGACAGGCAAATTACGCCTAGGTTCCGCGTGCAACACATATTGCGCGGCTGGGTATCCGCGTTTAAATGCTGAAGCCATTAGGTCCTTCGGAACCTCTTTACCGGAACACGCACGTGAGCGAGCGTATCAGCTATTGCAGCAGATTCTTTTACCGCCATTAACGATATGCAGGCGGGGCAGATGTTTTTCAAGAGAAGGGCCGTTAAATGCTCAATATGAGGACTTTGCACCAAGCTACAGCAGACATCAGGCAAATTTTCGTTTCATGCGGATACGTCCACGACGGCGTTGATTTTCCTGACTTGCGGTCAATACTTGCGGCTTGCGGTTGGCGTACGGGTTATGACTCTTTTTAAGCTCCACTCGTAAAGGCGTGCCTTTAAGTTTGAATGCGTCTCTGAAAGTGTTTTCCAGATAACGGACATAGCTATCGGCCAAGCCATCCAGCCCGGAACCGTGAATCACCACAATTGGCGGATTATGACCGCCTTGATGGGCGTAGCGCAATTTGGGACGGTGCAAACCATTCATGGGCGGTTGATGGGCGGCCGTAGCAGCCATCAACGCACGGGTCAGCTTCGGCGTGGAAAGCTTTGACATGGCGGCCGCAAAGGCTTCATCGATTGACTTGAATAGCGGCGCCAAACCCATACCGTCTTTAGCTGAAACAGTATGCATGCGCGCAAAATCGAGAAAGTGCAGCTTGCGGTCGAAATCGCTTTTGGTGCGCTCGCGGGTGTAGTCGTCAAGGTTATCCCATTTGTTGATACCCACCACCACAGCCCGGCCAGATTCGAGCACGAACCCGGCAATATGTGCGTCTTGATCCGATACCTCCTGGCGCGCATCCAGCAGCAGCACCACTACATGCGCGTCTTCGATCGCCTGCAAGGTTTTAATCACTGAAAATTTTTCAACCGCCTCGAACACTTTACCTTTGCGCCGAATACCGGCGGTGTCAATCAAGGTGTAATTTTTATCATGAAACGTGAGCGGAATATAAATCGAATCGCGGGTCGTGCCAGGCTCATCAAAAGCAATCACACGCTCTTCGCCCAGCAAGCGGTTCACCAGCGTTGATTTGCCTACATTGGGGCGGCCCACAATGGCCACGCGCGGCGTGTCGGGGTCAAGATTTTCTTCAGCATCCGGGAAATGCTCAAGCACATCCTCTATAAGCTGCCGCGTGCCTTCACCGTGGGCGGCAGAAATCGCGACGGGCTCGCCCAGCCCCAATTCATGGAATTCTGCGCAGACGACTTCCTCATTCATGCCTTCGGCTTTGTTGACGGCAATCGCCATCGGGATACCGCGCCCCTGCGCATCACGGCGCAAACGCTCGCCAATGATTTTGTCTTGCGGCGTCAGCCCTTGGCGACCATCCACAACAAAAATAACCGCATCCGCCTCGGCAATGGCTTGTAGCGTCTGTTTGGCCATTTCGTGCAGTATGCCGTCGGTTACCTTGGGCTCAAAGCCACCCGTATCCACGCATAAATACGGCTTTGACGCACCGCGTCCGTGGCCATAATGACGGTCACGGGTCAGGCCCGGCATATCCGCGACCAGCGCGTCCCGGGTTTTGGTGAGCCGATTGAACAGCATGGATTTGCCGACGTTGGGACGTCCAACAATAACAATGGTGGGTTTCATTTTTCTAAACTTAATGCTCTCGCCAAAGTGCGAGAACCGAACATGGAAATTGCAATGGAAACTGATTACCGCCACCAACCGTCGCGCTACGATTAGTTTCGATTTTTTCGAAAACGATATTTGTAAATATTTTTACAACGGCTGCGGATTACTTGACCGACAATGCGTACACACCACCCTTGGCGGTTTGCACGATCGCCCGGTCGCCATTCTGCAATAACGCGACCACCTCGCTGCCATCGGTACTCACGCGGCCAATCAGTTCACCGTTTTCAGGCGACAATAAATGCACCATACCGGTTGCATCGCCGACAAGAACCTTGCCTTTGAAGCTCAATGGCGTGCCTGGTTCACGGCGTTGTAATTTATCCTGCTTCCAGACCGTCGCACCCGAGGTTTTATCCAGTGCATAAACATTGCCATCGGTGTCGGCCACATATAAATACTTGGAATC
>JAYWCO010000033.1:0-3276 GCA_043780475.1 Burkholderiales bacterium
TGCGTTCATGGTTGATAGCAGCAGCCTGCAACAACAATGCATCGTAGTGCTCCATCGCAAACGTGGCGGCCGCCTGGGTCAGACAATTAATGTTGTAGGGGAGGCGCAATTTATCAAATTCCTGCAGCCATTTACGCTGACCTATTAGCAGGCCGAGTCTGACCCCGGCAAGACCGAGTTTTGAGACCGTGCGCATTAACACTGCGTTGGGATATTGCATAATTTCCGGCAAAAATGAGGTGCTGGAAAAAGGGAAATACGCTTCATCAATCACCACCAGACCATGATTTTTTTCAGCCGTCGCGATGATGCGATTCAGCGATTCACGATCAAAACAATTGCCGGTGGGATTATTCGGGTTGGCGATGAAGATGACGGCGGGCTGATCGCGTTCAATCGCTGCAAGCATCGCTTCAGCGTCGATTGAAAAATCGGTTTTCAACGGCACACCCAAATAATTCAGCCCGCAAAACATCGCGATCATTTTGAACATCACGAACGCAGGCTCGACCGATAACAAGCTCGCGCCAGGTCGGGCGCAAGCCATCGCGATGAGCTGGATAATTTCATCCGAGCCGTTGCCCAGCAAAATATCCAGATCAGCCGGCACGCCCATTGCCTGGCGAATCGCCGCCTTTAATTCAGGTGCGTCAGCACTCGGATAACGATTAAGCGATGCCGTGGCAAGCCGCGCCAATAGCCGAGCTTGGAGCATCTCGGGGAACGTGTAGGGATTCTCCATCGCATCCAGCTTGATCAAGCCTGATGCCGACTGCACATGATAAGCAGACAGCGCGCTGATCTCGGGACGAATAATATCTGACGGTTTCATCACAAATTATGGCAGGCGAAAATCGGCTGATTGCGCGTGCGCTTCCAGCCCCTCGGCGCGGGCCAGGGTAGCAGCAACGCGGCCCAGGGTTTGCGCGCCTTCACGTGAGACATGCACGATGCTTGAGCGCTTTTGAAAATCATACACGCCCAGTGGCGACGAGAAGCGCGAGGTGCGCGAGGTCGGCAGCACATGATTGGGCCCGGCACAATAATCGCCTAGGGATTCGGATGAAAAAATCCCCATGAAAATCGCCCCTGCGTGATGGATCTGCGGCAGCAGCGCTTCGGGATGGGCTACCGATAATTCCAGATGTTCCGGCGCAATCAGGTTCGAGATCACGCAGGCCTCCGCCAAATCCCGCACCTGAATAAGAGCGCCACGGTTGGCCAGCGAGGCGCGAATAATATCGGCGCGCGGCATTGTCGCCAGTAATGCAGCCATACTGCGCGCTACTTGTTCGATATAGCCCGCATCTGGACACAGCAAAATAGATTGCGCGATTTCATCATGTTCGGCCTGCGAAAATAAATCCATCGCCACCCAGTCAGGATCGGTCTTGCCGTCCGCAATCACCAAAATTTCTGACGGCCCGGCCACCATATCGATGCCGACCTGACCGAATACGAATCGTTTAGCCGCCGCCACATACGCATTGCCGGGACCGACGATTTTATCGACGGCTGGAATGGTAGCCGTGCCAAACGCCAACGCCCCCACGGCTTGCGCACCGCCAATGCGAAACACCCGATCAACACCGGCCAGTGCCGCCGCGGCGAGCACGGTGTTATTAACCACGCCATCAGGCGTTGGCGTCACCATGATCAGTTCGGCCACACCGGCTACCTTGGCGGTGATCGCATTCATGAGCACTGACGACGGGTAAGCTGCTTTGCCGCCGGGCACATACAGCCCGGCGCGATCAATCGGGGTAATCTGCTGGCCCAGTATCGTGCCGTCGGCTTCGGTGTATTGCCACGACGGCTGCAACTGATGCTCGTGATAAGCGCGAATCCGCGCGGCGGCGGTTTCCAGTGCGGCACGCACGGGGCATGAAAGATTATCGAGCGCCGCCTTCAACGTTGCCTGATCGATTTCCAGTGCGCTTATCGAAGCCGGCGTCCAGCGATCAAAGCGCGCGGTGTAATCGAGCAGTGCGGCATCACCACGGGCTTTTATGTTCGCCAAAATTTCGCGCGCAACGGTTTCGACTTTAGGATCTTGCGCCGCTTCAAACGCCAATAGTTTACCCAGATCGCTCTTGAAGGTGGCGCTGGCGGAATTAAGATGTTGGATGGTAAGCATAAGTAAATCTATGTAAACACTAGCCTGGGGGCGGCTTTTAAGCCACTATTGACCTGCGAGCCCCACCGGATAAGGAGTTTGAAAATTAAAAACTTTAAAAATTCATGTTGGTGTTGATGTTGCTATTACCGCCGCTGCAAACGCATCAATCATCGGCTGAATTTGATCCCGTTTAAGTTTCAGCGCGGCCCGATTCACAATCAGGCGGCTCGCAATCGGCATCACTTCTTCAACGGCAATCAGTTTATTCGCCTTCAGTGTATTGCCGGTTGATACCAGGTCAACAATCGCGTCAGCCAGCCCCGTAAGCGGCGCTAACTCCATGGATCCGTAAAGTTTGATGAGATTAACGTGCATGCCTTTTTGGGCAAAGTGCTCGCGTGCAACCTGCACATATTTCGTCGCCACATTCAGCCGCGCGCCGCGCTTCACGGCGGCTGCGTAATCGAATCCCTCACGTACCGCGACCATCATGCGGCATTTACCGATATTTAAATCCAGCGGTTGATACAGCCCCATGCAATCGCTTTCGAGCAGCACATCTTTACCCGCCACCCCTAAATCTGCCGCGCCGTATTGCACATAGGTCGGCACATCGGAGGCGCGCACAATCACCAGTTTTACATCAGCACGATTGGTATCGAGAATCAGCTTGCGCGATTTTTCGGGATCATCCAGCGGGGTAATACCGGCTGCTTTGAGCAATGGCACGGTATCGTCAAAAATACGGCCCTTGGATAAGGCAATCGTGATCATTCGTTAACCCGCTCGATGTGCGCACCCAGCGCGGTAAGCTTCTGCTCAATATGATCGTAGCCACGATCAAGATGATAAATGCGATCAATAATCGTCTCGCCTTTGGCCACCAAACCGGCGATCACCAGACAGGCCGAGGCGCGCAAATCCGTCGCCATGACCGAGGTGCCGGTGAGTTTTTCAACCCCGTGAACAATCGCGGTGTTGCCGTCAATATCAATTTTCGCGCCCAAGCGCACCAGCTCTTGCACATGCATAAAACGGTTTTCAAAAATCGTTTCCGTAATCACGCTGGTGCCGCTGGCAATACAATTCAGCGCAATAAATTGCGCCTGCATATCGGTGGGGAACGCCGGATAAGGCGCGGTGCGCAGGTTAATCGC
>JAYWCO010000034.1:0-3496 GCA_043780475.1 Burkholderiales bacterium
CACTCTGAAGGCAACCGCATCTGAAAGCGATAATTTGCTGATGTCCCCCGGTGACATGCGATCCGAGAGGCCGGATCGTGCCTGATCATCCTGCGGCATGCTCCACAGCGGGCCAGACAGGCGCGGGAACAGGAAAAACAATACCAGCATCATCGGTATTGCCTGCAACATCAGCCAGCCTGAAGGAATGAGGCGTTCTTTGAGGCTTGCCTCGGTATTGATGCGCTGAAAGCCGATCAAAGTGGCCACAAAAATCCACACACAGCCAAACATATACGCGCCCATGAAAATAGTTTGCGAGTACAAAAAATTGGTCAACGCCAAAAAGAAGCCCAGAAAAATCACGATGATCACATCGCGCTTCATTTTCATTTCCAGAATTTTGAGGCACAGCATCACGATCAATAAAGTGACGCCGACTTCGCGCCCAAACAAACGCCGGTATTCAGCATAAGCGCCCGCCGTAATGGCCAACGCTATTAGCGCCATCAGCCACCAAGACGGCGCGCGCAGGCCCTTGCGGGCAATCCAATAGCGCCATGCGCCTGCGACTATGCAGCAGGCCGTGACCCAGATCGGTAGCCTGGTTACGTGAGGCGCAAT
This sequence comes from Burkholderiales bacterium, assembly GCA_043780475.1. GTDB lineage: Bacteria > Pseudomonadota > Gammaproteobacteria > Burkholderiales > Usitatibacteraceae > UKL13-2. The sequence goes on from JAYWCO010000034.1 coordinate 604, forward strand.
CACGAATGACATGGCCGCGAGGAGCCAGGCGATATTGCTCAGGGTGAGGGCGCCTTGATTAAGCATCGCCCGCCTCCGCCGTTTGCCCAAACAACGCCAACGCGCGCAGACATTGGTCGCGATGCACTTGCCCGATGGACGGGCGCCATGATTGATCGGGCAGCTTTAATCCATAAGGCAGTTGCAAACGTTCGGCTTCCAGCACCCACCAGGTCAAACGGCTTAATCGTTGTTCCTGACCCAGGTTTTGAAGGCTGTCGTAATCCAGCCAAAAATCAGCGCTGGCGGTGGCGCCAAATTCTTTAACCATCAGGCCTTGCTCCCGTGCCAGCGCTTTCCAGGCAATTTGGCGCGGGGTGTCGCCGGGGCGGTAAGCCCGCAGTGACTGAAACTCTTCATCACCCCGTACCGGCACATTACCGTCGCCACCAGCGTGCGCTTGAGCCGGTAGAGCACCAGCGCCCGCATCCGGCTTGGGGTAAGTTAAACAACGCATACCGAAATCGACATACGACCACGCATGAAACAAACCGACCGGGTATTCAGTAAAAATTTCCAGACGACCACAGGCGGTGTAGCCGCGGCGCGCCGCCACCATCGGGACCAGATAGGTGGTGCTGCTATGTTTTTTAATATCGTCGAAGCTGGGCTCGGCATCACGCAGCCTGATGCGCTTAACGCCGACCGCGAAGCGAGGAATATTGGCATTGGCCAGCACCAATGAGAAGTGCGCGGTCTCGCCTGAGAATACGGGTTCAACCTTGCCAGGGCTAACCGATAATTGCGCCAGATTACGGAAGGTATGCAGCATCGAGATGCCGCCCATACCGGCCAACAGAAACGTCAGGATAAAGCCTAGCGACAAACTATAATTGATCGAGGCAATCAGCAGCAGCAGCAGCACGAATGCAAAAAAATAACCGGTACGCGAAGGGATGATGAATATCCGCCGCTGTACTAAAACGACCGGCGCAGTTTCGGGCGATCGCGCCCGAAAAATCCAGTCGGAAATTTTTTGACGAAGATTGTGTGACAGCGTGCTACTCATCATACTCATGGCGCTCCCAGCATACGAAGCGCCAACAATAAACCGTAGATATTAGGGTGCTTTAGGTGCTTGGGGTGCTGGGGATGTTTTGCTGTCCACCGGTTTGGTGGTGGCGGTTTTGGCATCAGGCTTGGTTTCCGGAGCATCGCCGGGCTTGGCTGCGTCTTTGGCGTCTTTCGCTGCTTTGTCCACGCTCTTATTTTTATCGCAGTCTTTCAAGCGGCGCTGATACTTGCGCAGCGCGGCAGATTCCTCACTATCGGCACCGGCTACTTTAATTATTTTGCCGGCCTTATCCTGAAATTCGATCAGGGTGTCGTTTAAAAAATTAAGGCGTTCCTGTTTGGGCTTCCAGGCTTCCTTTGCTCTTACGGCATCACCACTGCGGTTCGCTTTATCCATTTCTATCGATAGTTTTTCGCGCTCGCAAAGTCGTTCTTCATAGTCTGTGAATAGGGTTTGTAGCCGCAGCATAGGGGTTGTAGCCGGCTTGGACGACACAGTGGTCGCTTGCGGTTTGGCCAGCACGTCTTTATCTGGTGCGCAGGGGCGATCACTGTATTCGATTTTGCCATCGGCCCCTTTGCACTTGTAGCTTTGCGCGAGTATCGAATGCGATACGCTGGCTAAGGCAACGGCCAATGCCATGGTTAAGATAGTGGTTTTAATAAATTTACGCATAGTGTCCGGATCGCCAGTGGGTTGAAACAGGTTTCAAAAATAAAATACTTAATGGTTAAGGATAGCGCAAGTTAAGGTATTGCTACATTGCGTAACAGCTCCTGCGCTGCATCAAGAATTTTGGTGTCACCGTTGGTAATGGGCCGCAGGCGATGGCCCACCACGGACGGCGCGATCGCCTGCACATCTTCAGGCAGTACCTGCTGGCGCCCGGCCATCATGGCCCACGCCTGCGATGCATGCAGCAACGCGAGGCCAGCGCGCGGTGACAAGCCCATTTCAAAACGTGCCGAATCGCGGGTGTGATTGATCAGCGCTTGTACATAGTCGATTAATGCGTCCGATACAAAAACCGCGGTGACGGCCTTTTGCAGGTCGAGCAATTGGCTTACGCTCATGGCCGGTTTTATTTTTGCAATCAGTTCGCGGCGATCTTCGCCTTTTAGCAAGGCCCGCTCGGCAGCCTGATCCGGATAGCCCAGTTTGATTCGCATTAAAAACCGATCCAGTTGTGACTCGGGCAGCGGAAAAGTACCGATCTGATGGGAAGGGTTTTGGGTGGCGATCACAAAAAACGGCTCAGGCAGCGGCATGGTGGCACCGTCTGCCGTCACCTGATGCTCTTCCATCGCTTCCAGCAAGGCTGACTGTGCTTTGGGCGAGGCGCGGTTAATTTCGTCAGCCAGGATTACCTGTGAAAACACCGGGCCGGGGTGGAAACGAAAGCTGCTCGATTCGCGATCAAAAATCGATACGCCCACGATATCGGCGGGCAGTAAATCGCTGGTGAATTGGATACGCTGATAATGCAGCCCCAGCAGGCTTGCCAGCACATGGGAAAGCGTGGTTTTGCCGACGCCAGGCACATCCTCAATCAGCAAGTGACCGCGCGCCAGGATGCATGCCATCGCCAAACGGATTTGGTGCTCTTTGCCAAGAATAATTTCGCCTGCACGCGTCATCACCTGCGCGAGTGGATTACTGATCGACGTGAGGTGCTCTTTGGTCTCGAATAACATGGTGATGCGGTCCGGTTGATGGTGCGGATAAAGCATTTATTTAAATATGATTGTACTTGGCTTACGCTGATTATGGCCGTCTGGATGCGCTGTTTACTCACGATTATTCATTCATACTCGCGGTCGCCTTGACAAGTCGTCAGCA
>JAYWCO010000035.1:0-1678 GCA_043780475.1 Burkholderiales bacterium
CCAGTGCCCAGACGGTTTGCCGAGAATTCAGGTTCAGCAAATCAGCCGCCGCTGCCCCGAAAGCGTCCGCGGTTGATGTCTAAAGCCAGCTGCAGCCGCGGTGTTCGCACCCAATGCGGCACAGCCTAACCGATCAAAAATATGACAGGCAGCACGATGTCGGGTCGCGTCCCAAGCCAATCAGCTTTCGCGAATCAAGCGTGAAGACGCCGAACATGAAAGCCGATAAATAGAAAAAAATAAACGCCGGGCGCGCCTCATGCCCTTCAAACACAATATAAGAAGTGGCCAGCCCGGCCACCAACATTTGCGGCACTGTCAGGCCAGTGAAATCAAATTATAAATTAAAACCGCTCTTGAAAATGGTCCACAAGATCAGGATCAACGCGGCAACAAGGGCGGCGTAATTCAATGCTGCACCAACAGACGAATAGCCAAACCAAGCCACTATTAACCCGATACAGACGGTGGCCAAAGAGGACGCTGCCGATACATGAAAGCGGTGCAAAACTAAACGCAGTTTTTCATCGTGGGGTTGCAGCGAGGCAGGGCTCACAAAGACTGTCTTGTTCTGACTGGCGACCGATTGCCATAAGTCTGACCGCTTGAGGTGAAACGCTATGAACCCAGGCGGTACAAGCTACCATGCTATAAATTGTAGGGGCATCAATGCAAACTCATTTATTTTACGCTTCGCGCTACACTTTGAGTGTCGATAATAATACTGTAATGCTGAATCCAGTTTTCTTTAGTCTTCGTAAGGAAGGTCTATATCAACACTCAGTACATTCATGGGAAAAGAAAACATGCAATCATCTCGTAGATTATTTCAATCCCTTAAAGTGGGTTTAGCAACAAGCTCAGTATCGAAATTGATAGCGGGTGTGGCAGCAGCGGGCTTGTTATCAGGCGTGGCTTGTGCAGAGGAAGCTAGTGCTACCTTCTCAAGCAAGCTGCTTCTCACCGGCGGCGTCACCAATATTGAGGGATCTGCTGGCGGCGGATTGACTCCGTGGGCGGTCATTGGTGGCAACGGCACTAAAGAGCAAATTGGCGCAAGTGCTTTTTATACGAATGTGCATGCGAACGATTACACCCTGAATACGGGCGGTGCGCTGGTGGGATTTTATGACCGCGTCGAGCTGTCATTCGCGGAACAAAAATTTGATACGCGCGCCGTAGGTGGTCTGTTGGGCTTGGGTAACGGCTATAAGTTTACGCAGAAAATTTATGGCGCAAAAGTGCGTCTGCTAGGGGACGCCGTGCTGGAACAAGATTCAGCGCTACCGCAAATTTCGGTCGGCTTCCAGCATAAAGAAAATGATCGCGGCGATTTGCTGCATGCCCTGGGCATCAAGAGTGACAAGGGCACCGATTACTATATCGCGGCAACCAAATTATTTTTGAATACCAGCATTCTCGTCAACGGCACGGTGCGTCTGACCAAGGCAAATCAAACCGGTATTTTAGGTTTTGGTACCAACGCCAAAGATAAATACGAAGCCATGGCTGAAGCATCAATTGCTTATCTGGCGCGTAAGGATTTGGCTTTCGGCGCCGAATTCCGCCAGAAGCCCGACAATCTGCCTTTCAAGGAAGATAACTGGTACGACCTTTTTGTGGCTTACGCGCCCACCAAAAATGTATCTCTGACGCTCGCTTATGCCAGCCTTGGCAA
>JAYWCO010000036.1:0-17254 GCA_043780475.1 Burkholderiales bacterium
TGCGCAGCGATTGGTTTGCCGCATTGAGCACCCAACAACAGGGCTGCGCGGATCAATGCCCCGGTCTTTTGCATATGCATAAATTCCAGCTCGGGAAGGGTAATCACGAGCCCGACATTCGCCAGATCAATCGCCTGCCCGCCTGCCATGCCATGGGAGCCGCAAGCGCGCGTGAACAATTGCATCATCTCAAGCTGAATAACCGCAGAATCAGATAATTTGTGAGTGCTTACTAGCTCGAAGGCTAGGGTCTGGAGGGCATCCCCAGCCAATAGTGCGGTAGCTTCATCAAATTCGATATGGCAGGTAGGACGCCCTCGGCGCAGCACATCATCGTCCATGCAGGGCAAATCATCATGGATCAATGAGTATGCATGGATCATTTCAATAGCCGCAGCCACGATTTTTATGCGCTCTGGATCAGCATCGGCCACCAGGCCCGCTGCGAACGTGAGCATTGGCCGCACCCGTTTACCGCCGCCCAGGGTTGCATAACGCATCGCATCGTGCAGACGCTGGGGGTTAGTGCCCTGGGCCGGTAGCAGGCTTGATAGCGTTTGCTCCATCGTGCCCGCAACCTGGCGCGCCCAGTCTTGAAAATTAGTCATGGTCGAAAATATCCTTGTTGCCGGGGACGCTGGCGTCAAGCAGGCGACTAGGGCTTAAAGTCTTTAAGCGCATCGCCATCGAGCACCTGTATACGTTGCTGGGCGTCTGCCAGTACGCGTTCGCAGTATTTTAGCAACACGGTGCCGCGCTGATAGGCCGATAGCGACGCTTCGAGCGCTAATTCGCCGTTTTCCATTTTTTCCACGAGCAAATCCAGCTCGGCCATGGCGGCTTCAAAATTCTGGGGTTCAGCAACAGCAGTTTTGGCCATGAAAAAATGCGAATTCATAAAGAGGACAGGCTGAAATGATAACTGAATCAAGGCTCCCCAGTACAACAGAAGCGCAACTGAAGTCCAATTAAAGCCACCGGCCCGCGACGAGTGATAAAGTTCAACATCGACGGCAAAAAACACTAAAAGCCTTGCCTTTTCGAGCCCCGTGGGGCAAAATCCTCGCTCCATTTCGGGTGTCGATGCTGGTTAAAAATTCACAAAAAAGTTGTTAGTCAATAACCGCTTTTGACACATTCATACGGGACGGAGTAAGCAGAGTTAAAAGCTGGTTTCCTCGATCGCCCAAGTGTTGTTTTTACTTTGGTTGTCTCGCCGTCACTTCTGCGTAAAAAGAAGCTTCGCGCGGGAAATTGGAGGTAAGGACTATGTCCAAACTGCTCGGGCTACGGGAACTGCAACCCGTCGCAACCCAGCTCCCTGTGAGCTGGTATTTTGATTCTGCTATTTATCAGCGTGAGCTTGAGGTCTTCTTCAAGCGCGGGCCCGGCTACGTCGGCCATGAGCTGATGGTGCCCGGCTTGAACGACTATCGCGTACTGGAAATGACGGATGGCGCCTGGTCGCTCATACACAACCGTGCAGCTATCGGCCTCGTCTCGAATGTTTGCCGTCATCGTCAGGCCGTCATGCTCAAAGGCGCGGGCAATTTGCCCAGTGGCAATATTGTTTGCCCGCTGCATCGCTGGACCTATGACGGCACGGGACATCTGCTGGGCGCGCCGCATTTTGCCGAGCAGCCTTGCCTTGATTTGCCGCAAAAAAAATTGCAAAAATGGCACGGTATGTTGTTCCAGGGGCCGCGTGATATTGCGGGTGATCTGGGTAAGCTGGGTTGCGCCAAAGATTTGGACTTTGCCGGTTATGTTCTGAATAAGGTCGAAGTCACTGAATACAATTTCAACTGGAAAACCTTCATTGAGGTCTATCTGGAGGATTATCATGTCGGCCCGTTTCATCCCGGCCTGGGCCAATTTGTAGATTGCGAAAATCTCAATTGGGAATTTGGCGATTGGTACAGCGTGCAGACCGTGGGCGTGCATAAATCTCTGCAAAGCCCCGGCTCGGAGGTGTACAAAAAATGGCATGAATCGGTGATGAATTTTCGGGGCGGCGAAGTGCCTTTGCAGGGCGCGATCTGGTTGACCTATTATCCAAATATCATGGTGGAGTGGTATCCGCATGTGTTGGTCATCTCCACCATCGTGCCGCGCGGGCCAGAAGCTTGTACCAATATTGTCGAATTTTATTATCCGGACGAGATTCAACATTTCGAGCCGGAGTTTATCGCCGCGAATCAACAAGCCTATGACGAGACGGCAGTGGAAGATGAAGAAATTTGTCAACGCATGAACGATGGCCGCAAGCTGTTATGGCGCGAAGGCCGCGATGAACAGGGGCCTTATCAAAGTCCGATGGAAGATGGCCTGGTGCATTTTCATGAGTTTATCCGTCGCGAAATCGATCAAGAGCATGTTTGATGTACGTAATTGAAGTTGAGTCGGCATGACCTCATCATGGATGCTGGTCGCGGGCGCGCTGTTCGCGACCATGGGCGTATTTGCAAAATTTTTAGCGCCTTATTTCACCGGGGCTGAACTATCGCTGTATCGCTCGCTGATTGCCTTCATCACCATCGGTGGGTTTGTGCTGATCAAGCGCAAATCAATCATGACGCCGTTCTGGCGCAGCCATTTCTGGCGAGGTGTGACCGGCACTATTTCGCTCATCGGCTATTTTTATGCGATCACCAAATTACCGTTGGCCACCGCCATCACCCTGAATTTCACTTCACCCATTTTCCTCACCATTCTCTCCACGATTTTGCTGAAAGAAAAATTTCGACCCGGACTGGTATTCGCCATTCTGTTAGGATTTGTAGGGGTCGCGTTATTACTGCGGCCCACTTTTGACGGGCAGCAGGCCTACGCGGGCTTCATCGGGCTGGCCTCCGGATTTTTTGCAGCGTGCGCGTATGTGAATGTCAAGAAACTGGGTGAAGCAGGTGAGCCGGAGTGGCGCGTAGTGTTTTATTTTGCTGTGATTGGCAGCGTCGGCTCGGCGATTTTTCAGGCACTGACGGAGCATGATTTTCATCCGGTGAACGGCCTGAACGCCGCGTATTTACTGGCCCTTGGGCTCGCCGCCACCGTTGCACAGCTTGCCATGACGCGGGCTTATCATAGCGGCAATATGCTGGTGGTCGGCGCGTTTGCCTACTCCACCATCATCTTTGCATCGATCGCGGGCATGGTTTTTTTCGATGAAGTATTACCGCCGATTGCATGGCTGGGCATGGCGATTATTGTGGTCAGCGGTTTTCTGGCGAAGCGTGCGGATAAAAAATTGGCCGCGACCATTACCGAAGATGTTTAGCGTGATAATCAAGTTTATTTTTTGCAAGGTTTACTGATCAAAATGACGACTATGCTGATTTCAACCGCAGAGCTAGCGCAACACCTGACTGACCCTGCCTGGGTCATTTTCGACTGTCGTCATGATCTGATGGATGTCGATAAAGGCGAGCGGCTTTACCGTGAAGGCCATATTCCCGGCGCGCATTTAGCCAATCTGGATATTGATTTGTCGGGGGAAAAAACCGGCCTCAATGGTCGCCACCCATTGCCTTCACCGGCTGCGTTTGCCGCGTTTTTGGCGCGTCACGGTGTAACCAATACCTCGACTATCGTGGCTTATGACGATGTCGGCGGGCAGTTCGCTTCGCGGCTGTGGTGGCTGACGCGATGGATTGGCCTGACCCATATTTCGCTGCTGGATGGTGGTATTCCAAAATGGATTGCAGAAGCACGCACGCTTTCGCGTGAGGTGCCTCTTCCCATACGCAAGCCGGTGGCACTGCACGGGTACGCTGATCCGTCAATGGTGGTGAGTGCTGATGAGGTTAAATCGCGCCTCGGTGATGCTGCCAGCATGCTGCTAATAGATGCGCGTGCGGCTGAACGCTATCGCGGTGAGGTGGAGCCGATTGACCTTGTGGCAGGCCATATTCCGGGTGCGTACAACCGCTTCTATAAAGAAAATTTGAATTCGGATTTGACCATGCGAGGTGTGGATGATTTGCGCGGAGCCTTTGGCAAAACATTGGGCACCACGCCATCGGTGCAGGTTGTGCATCAATGTGGTTCCGGGGTGACCGCTTGCGCCAATATTTTCGCGATGGAGTATGCAGGCTATAAAGGCTCCAAATTATTTGCCGGCTCCTGGAGCGAGTGGGTGAGTGATCCCGCCAGGCCGGTCGCCAAAGGCAGCGAACGCTAAAGCCGTTTGTGCCGTAACCGGGTAAGTGCTTGCAGCGGTTAAGCTGCACACAAACCGTAAATAAGTGGCAGCGCGTATCATGAGCCTTTGTTGATCAATAGAGGGGCCATGATTACATCTTTCAACGCTGTAGCTCGCCCATTTTTTTATGCGTCTTGTGCAGCGTGGTTACTGGCGTTGCCTATTGGCGCCAGCGCTCAATACCTTACGCCCGCCAGTAATCTGGTGGTTGAAAACATCCCGCCGATTTCGGCCGAGCTGGTCAAAAAAGTCGAGGCTTATACGGAATTTAAATCCTCGTCCATCGTTGCCTGGCATCCCAAAAATGGCAGCGTGCTTATTCGTAGCCGCCTTGGCAACACGCCGCAATTGCAGATTATTAAATCGCCCGGTGCCAAGCCGGAGCCGCTAACCGATTTTCCGGATGCCGTGTCAGGCGCTACCTTTCAGCCCAAAAACGGCGGGTATTTGCTATTTGAAAAAGCGGCGGACGGGGATGAGATATTTCGTATTTACCGCCTGGATCTGGCCGACGCCTCGATTGCGGCCGATAAAAAAAATAGTGAAAGCACGAGTAACACCATTACCGCGATTTCACCCGCCGGTGAAAGAGCGTCAGCGCCCGCCTGGAATCGCAAGGGAGACCGCATTGTTTTCACCACGGTTACGGTTGATAAAAATAATCCAGCTGCCCGCGCAGCTGCTGTAGACAGTGCTGCGCGCGTGGCGACGACCAAGCTCTATATGGTCGATCCGCTCAAGCCTGAAACGGCAAAAATCATTGCATCGTTTGAAGGTGGACGGGTTTCCAATTTCCGCTTTGCGCGCAACGATAAAGCGCTCACGTATCTTGAGTATATTTCTGCTAATGAATCACATCTCTGGATCATGGATGTTGCTTCCGGCAAAAAACATCGCCTCACGCCTGAACCGAAAGCGGGGGACGCGCCGGTCGCGTATTCCAGCGCCCGTTTTTCCCGCGACGGCAAAGGGTTTTACACCACCTCTGATCGCGATAGTGAATTCCGTCGCCTCGTGCTTATTGATTTGATCACGAGCAAAGAAGCCGTTTTAACGGGGCACTTACCATACGATGTTAATGATTTCGCCATCTCATACCAAGCCAATCGAATTGCGTTTACCACCAATGAAGAGGGCTCCTCCGTATTGCGTTTTCTCGATTTGGCAAGCGGCAAAGAATTGCCGCGTCCTGCATTGCTGGCGGGTGAAATCTCAGGACTGCGCTGGAAATCAAGCGGAAATGAAGAGGGGGGCGCTGAAGAAGACGTGGTCGAAAAAAGTGCAACTCACAGCGCCAATAAAGCGGATGCCGATATTAAAACGCAAAGCGAGTTAGCTTTTAATTTGTCGTCTGCGCGCTCACCTGGCGAAGTTTATACCTTCAATTTAAGCACCATCAAAATGACGCGTTGGACCAATGGTTCCATACCGGGGCTCAGCCCGCTGGATTTTGTCGATCCTAAATTAGTTCGCTGGAAATCGTTTGATGGCTTGATGATCTCAGGCTTTCTTTATCAGCCCGACGAGAAAAAATTCCCCGGCAAGCGCCCCGTCATCATCAATATTCATGGCGGGCCTGAGGGGCAAGCACGGCCCGGATTTATTGCGCGCAATAACTATCTGGTGAACGAGATGGGCCTTGCGATTATTTATCCCAATGTGCGGGGTTCAAGCGGTTTTGGCAAAACGTTTTTGGCCATGGATAACGGCGTGAAGCGCGAGGATTCGGTTAAAGATATCGGCGCATTACTGACATGGATAAAATCACAACCTCAGCTGGATGCTAATAAAATTCTAGTCATGGGCGGCAGCTACGGCGGCTATATGTCGCTGGCGGTGGCCACTCACTACGCAGATCAAATTGCGGGCAGTATTGATACTGTGGGCATTTCAAACTTCGTTACTTTTTTGACCAATACCGAAAGCTACCGCCGTGACCTGCGACGGGCAGAATACGGCGATGAACGTAATCCGGAAATGCGTAAATTTTTGGAGGCAATTTCACCGCTGACCAACGCCCACAAAATCAGCAAGCCCTTATTCGTGGTGCAAGGCAGGAACGATCCTCGCGTGCCTTACACCGAGGCGTTGCAGATAGTCGAGAAAGTCAAAAAACAAGCTGTACCGGTATGGTTTTTAATGGCGAATGATGAAGGCCATGGCTTTGCAAAAAAATCGAATCAGGATTTTTTGTTTTACGCACAGGTCAAGTTTATGGAGATGACGCTGCTGAATTGAGCGGGCAGCACACAGCCGCGAATTTTTGAGCCATAAAAAACCCGCCGAAGATGGCGGGTTTTTTATGGTGTTGCACTTTACCGCAATGCGCGGCAAGCCATTACTTGCCGAACTGTTCTTTCAAAAATGCCAGCATCTGGGTGTAAAGATCCACGTTGTTTTCGAGCTTGCCATAACCATGACCTTCCTTTTCCTTAATCACGAAAGCCTTCGCTGGATTGCCCGCCCGATCAAGCTCTCTGGCCATGCGGCTGATCTGTGCAATCGGCACCCGAATATCATCTTCACCCGCGTACAAGAACACCGGGCGTTTGATTTTGGATGCATTAAACACCGGTGAAATGTTCTTGACCATTGGTGAATCGAGATCGGTTTCGCCGAGCACGGATTTCCAGTAGGTCACACCCGCCGTATTTTCGGCGGTATCACCGTCACGTGAAGTGAGCTGATATTTGTAGTCCGTTACAGCTAGCCCTGCTACCGCACATTTCCACATATCGTTGTTGTTCACGAGCGCTTGCAGCGCCGCGTAGCCGCCATAACTGGCGCCCGAAATGCAGACGTTTTTCGGGTCTACAAAGCCTTGTTCAATACCCCATTTCAATGCGTCTTCATGATCGTTGGACATTTCACGCCCGACCGTGCCGAAGCCTGCATAATAAATTTTGGAGCCGAATCCCGGTGTGACGCGGAAGTTGGGTACGATCACAGCGTATCCGCGTGACGCAAATAGTTGACCTTCCTGGTAGCCGAAACCTCTGCCCCAATTGTCAGCGCGTGCGAACGGCCCACCATGGATGTGGACAATAGTGGGCAGCTTGGTGCCGGGCTTATAGTTTTTAGGCAGGAAGTAATAACCCGGAATCTCCAGGCCATCGCGAGTTTTGAACGTCATAATGCCTTGGTCAACCAGCTTGCCGTCCAGCCATGGCCGCGAGCTGCCAATCGGTTCAAGGGTCTTGGCGGTTTCATCATGCAAATACCAGCGCGTGGGTGAGCTGTCAGAGAACGACGTGACGATCAGTCGCTTGCCATCCGGTGCACGTCGAAAGCCGTTAATACGGTTTGGTAAGGCGGCATCCAGATTACGTTGAATGGAGGCATATTTTTCATCCAGCCAAACCACTTCTGGCTTTGCGGCGGCCACCCGATAGCCTAAAATTTTGTCTGTTTTTGAGTCTGTAATGACGCCAGGCGCACCGCTTCCGTCGGCTGCTGCGCCCATGTCGTAGCGTGGGTGTTGCGCGATCAGTTCACCTATTTTTTTGTTGATAGGGTCATAACGAAAAACCCCCATCGTGTCGCGGTTACCGCCGTTGTAGGCGATTTGCAAGCTTTGTTCATCGCTTTCAAAGGCCAGTGGCACAAAGGTTGAGCCTTTGCTGCCGTCGTATCGAGCGATTTCATACCAATCTGTTTTATCGTCTTTGCGGTAATAAACCACGGTGGTCAGGGTGTCTTTGATGTTGGCAGAAACCACGCGCGGCACCATTTTGCTATCCATCATCCAGCTGCTTGTTCGGTCAGCCGGGCGGCCTTGCGTGAGTAAGACGTAGCGTCCGGTTTTGATATTAAGCCGGTATAGATCCTCAGAATCGGCCGAGGTCATATTGCCAGAAGCAATGACTTCATCGTCGTTACCTGGAATGGTGCGATATAAATCAAGGCCGCGAAAAACATATTGATTTTGCTTACGAAATTCACGAACCGTCATTGACAGACGGCGAAATTCCTTGCCCTCACGGTTAATCACGAACAGGCCGCCGCCATCAAACTGGCCAGGGCCTGTTGGTGAATTGGCCTGCCCCAATGAATAAATAATACGTTCGTTGCCAACCCAGGTCGGGCTCAACACATCGAAATCATCGTAGTTGGTTAAAGCTGAGGCCTTACGCGTCTCAAGATCGATAACCGCCAGATTCATGCGGCCTTTCAGCGGCATGGTTGTCACCATATAACGGCCATTATTGGAAATATTGACACCGCTAAGTTGTGGCGGTCTGAACAGTTCTTCGATCGTGACAGGCGCGGCGGCAGGTGAGTCTATTTGCGCAAAAGCGCTTGTGGGGAACTCCCCCATCAGGGCAGCGGTCAACGCCAAAATAATGATTCCAAATCGCATCAGCATGCTAAATCCTTTTCTAAATTTGCTGGAAAATTGTCGATGTTCGTAAGGTTACTATTAGGTCTGTTTAAGGCACGTCGTAGTCTAGGCGCGCCCCTGTTGTTTGGCAAGAGTTAGCGGCCTGCTTGCGACAATCAATCGAATCTTCTGATAAGCCGCAATAAATCGGCGACGATTGTCGTTGGCGCACGGTGGATGCAAAGTCAATTCTGGAATCAAAAAAATGAAACCCTAGCAAAGACGGCTCGCTTGGAGTATTTTGTGCTGCTAAGCCGCACGGGTGCTGGGGTTTAAAAACTTGGTTTGATCGATATCTTGCAGCGCTATCGTGCGGCTTTAGCTGGAAGCTTTAATGCGGTATTTTTTTCGCGCCTACCTTCGATTCGGTTCCGTTCATGAGTCTGGTGATATTTTCTATATGCCGCCAAATCAGCAACGCGCACATCACGATCACGGCGCATAAATAAGGCGTTAATCCGAATAAATAGAAGGTGTAGAACGGCGCAAATATCGCGGCGACCAGCGCGGCCAATGAAGAGTAGCGAAAGAAAAAAACAACGATGATCCAGGTCGCCAATGTCGCGAGGCCTAGCCACAGGTTAATGGCAATGATTACGCCGGCTGCCGTGGCCACGCCTTTGCCCCCTTTAAATTTAAAAAACACCGGAAATAGATGACCGATGAAAACCGCGAACGCGACGCCCGCGAGGATAATTGACGACAATTTAAAGTCGGCCTGATAGTGTTGCGCCAACCACAGCGCAAACCAGCCCTTGGCGGCATCGCCCAGTAGCGTTAACAGGGCGGCGAGTTTGTTACCGGAGCGCAACACATTGGTCGCGCCCGGACTGCCGGAGCCATAGGTATGTGGATCGGGCAGGCTGAAAAGTTTGCTGACTATCACGGCGAATGAAAGTGAGCCGATCAAGTAAGCAATCAGAATAGCGATAATGCTGATCAGGGAATTTGTCATAGCGGTACTTTACAATATAAAAATAGCTTTTTTAACTGATACCTTTTGCAAGTGATGGGCGAGATCAATTTGGACATTATTTTTATTCGCGAACTACGCGCCGAAGCATGGATCGGCATCTATGAGTGGGAAAAACTAAAACCGCAGACGCTGGATTTCAATCTGGAGATCGGGGTGGATACGCATCAAGCCGGATCGTCTGACAACATCGGCGACACCGTCCACTATGGCGAGGTGGTTGAGCGTATTCGTGCGGACTTGAAAGACCAGCATTTTAAATTGCTGGAAGCGCTGGCCGAGCATATTGCGAACGTGGTGCTGCATGATTTCAAGGCAAACTGGATCCGCGTGAGCGTGGCTAAAATTGCGCATATGCGCGGGGTGAAAATGGTCGGCGTCACGATTACGCGGCAACGTGAATCCGGCGCTGCGACCGCTTCTGCATCACCTACGCTATCTGGCAGCTCCACTGTTGATAGCTAATGATTAAGTGGCTGCTGGTGGTGGCTGCCGCCGTAATACTGCTGGGATTATTAGCGCCTGTATTATCCAAGCTCGGCCTATGGCATCTGCCCGGCGACCTGCGCTTCACACGCAACGGCCGAAAATATTATCTGCCGATCACCAGCACCATTCTGATTTCAGTGGTGCTCACGCTGGTGATGCGCCTGCTTAATATATAAATATGATTTAGCGGCTATCCAGGCAGCGCCGCATTCACCAATACCGGGCGCACCACTCGCACCACCTCACTCGGTAATAGGCCCACCAGAAATCCGCGCTGGCCGCCATTGATGAGAATTTTCTCCAGATCAAGAATGGTGCGTTCCATATAAACCGGCATGGGCTTTCGCAAACCAAACGGCGAGCAGCCGCCCACCAGATAGCCCGAGTGGCGGGTCGCATCTTCCGGTTTGCAGGGCCCGACGCGCTTGGCGCCAATCTGGCGCGCCAATTCTTTGGCGGATACTTTGCGGTCGCCGTGCATCAATACACAAAGCGGTTTCTGCGCATCATTTTCAAAAATCAAGGTTTTAATGATGTGATGTTCATCCACACCCAATGATGATGATGAAATCGCCGTGCCGCCATGTTCAATGTATTCGTAAATATGTTCAGTGTAAGCAACCAGGTGCGCTTTAAGCATGGCGGTGGCGGGCGTTTCGGCATGTTTGCTCATATCAATCATTTAAAAATAAAAGTTATCCGCGCGGATGGTGCTGTGAATGCAGCGCCTTCAAGCGCTCGCGTGCGACGTGGGTGTAAATTTGGGTAGTCGTAATATCAGCATGACCCAGCAATAACTGTACGACCCGCAAATCCGCGCCATGGTTGATCAAGTGCGTGGCAAAGGCATGCCGCAGGGTGTGCGGCGAAATCGCTTTGTGAATGCCCGCGCGCCGGGCTTGTTGCTTGATCGTGTGCCAAAACATTTGCCGCGTCATGCAGGAACCACGCTGGGTCACAAACAAATCCGCCGATTTTTGTGCGCCCAGAATATCCGCCCGCGCGTCAGCTAGATAACGGCTGATCCAATCGGCTGCAACTTCGCCCATCGGCACCAGTCGTTCCTTATTGCCTTTGCCAATGACCCTCACCACATTCATATCAAGGCTTACTTGCGCGATTTTGAGCGTGACTAATTCGGTGACTCGCAAGCCGGTTGCATATAAAGTTTCCAGCATCGCCTTATCGCGCATCCCCCGCGCGGTATTGAGATCGGGCGCATTCAGCAGCGATTCAACATCAGTTTCAGACAGTGATTTAGGCAGGCCGCGTGTCAGCTTGGGCGATTCCAGCCGGGTGCTGGGGTCTTGGCTGATCAGGCGTTCGCGCACCAGAAACTGATAGAACCGCTTCATCGCCGAGGTTAGCCGGGCGGTTGAGCGCGGACTCGACTGCAATACCTCGATACGATGCGCTAAAAAGGCCTGCAAATCATGAGCGCCGGTTTGCGCGAGGCAGGGGCGCTTGACGGAGATGAGCCAGGCATCAAGCTGTGAGATATCACGCCGATAACTTTCAATCGTGTTGCGGGCCAGGCCATCAGAGAGCCACAAGCTATCGGCAAATTGATCGACCAGCGGATCAGCTGAAACGACGGCAGCGAGGGAGGTCATATTAGCCAGTAACCCTCATGGGCCAGCAGCCAGCGCTTGATCGCGAGCGGGTCATCCAGGTTGCCACCCATGAATCCGCCAAGACCGCTGGCGGCTACGACGCGATGGCATGGCACGACGATTGGTAGCGGATTACGGCCGCAGGCGGTGCCGACCGCGCGCGGGCTGGAGCCAATTGATTCTGCCAACTCGCCATAGGTGCTGGTTTTACCCGCAGTAATTTTTTGCATGGCGTGCCATACATCGAGCTGATGTTTGGTCCCTGACAGCCGGATCGGCAAATCGAATTTGAATTTGGGGTTACTCACATACAACATCAGTTGCACCGCTACGAGATGCGCGATGGTGTTGATAGTGGGCGACTTGGCCGCAACGCTGAGGGGCAAAAAATGAATCGCCTGTACAAAGGCATGGTCTGCCATCACGCCCAGCGTGGCGAAGGGCGTCTTGATGCGGGCGTCGTATTGATCGATATTCAATAGCATGGGCATGGTGTCAAATAAGTAGAGGTTGAGTGATATCCATGCCGGGCAATAGGTGCGCGAGAAGCTGATCCAGCTGCGCTGCGACAAACGGCGTGATGGTTGTACCCGGATGTCGAGCCCGTGATGAATCTAGCAGCCCGCGTCGCCGCAAAATTTCTTTACGCACAGCAACACCGGGCTGCTGCTCAAACACGATCAGTGTCACAAAGCGCGCATAAATAGCATGCACTCTGGCCCAATCAGCCGCTTGAGCAGCGGCCACCATCGCCATCAATATTTCCGGAAAGGCAAAGCCGGTATTAAACCCAGACGAGCCTGCCTGGAGATCAAATGGTGCGTAGAGCGCACCAAGGCCAGTGAGGATGGGGATTGCTCTGTTGTTCATATTGCCATTGTTCATATTACTCATGCCGGC
Organism: Burkholderiales bacterium; assembly: GCA_043780475.1. GTDB lineage: Bacteria > Pseudomonadota > Gammaproteobacteria > Burkholderiales > Usitatibacteraceae > UKL13-2. The sequence continues at coordinate 12,558 of JAYWCO010000036.1, forward strand.
CCGTAGCGCCGCGAACTTGGGCGCGGTAGGGACGGCCTCTGCTTTGATGCACTGAATCGCCGACACTTCGCCTACCAAGCGCAACATCAGCGCTACCGACATATGTACCTCCGTCGAGGCGGGATGATCCTGCAGTACGATCGGAATGTGCAGGCCATCGGCAATTCGGCGGTAGCTGCTCACAATACGCTCGTCGTTGGGAACCGCTTCTTTACCCGGCGCTATCATCACCGCGTTAGCACCTAGCGCCGCCGCGCGATGTGCCAGCGTGCGTGCCGCTAGAGTGCCGCTGTGGCTGGTGCCTACGATGATGGGCAGCCGTCCGTGAACGACTTCTACAGCGCGCGAAATTAAGCGATCCCGTTCATCATCGGTCAAACGATTCGATTCGCCCAGTACACCAATGATGGTCACACCATTTACCCCCAGGCGCACCATGAACTCAAGTAACCGCGTCCAGGACTCAAGATCCAGCGATTCATCATCGTTAAAAGGTGTCGCGAGGATCGGGATAACACCGGTAAATAGTGTGCCACTCATGTTGTCAATTCGCTCAATGAATAAAATATTTTATCGCCACAATCATGATGCCGGCCAGAAACACCGTCTCGGCCACCATCAGCGCGACCGGTCGCCAGCCCAATGCGGCTAAATCTTTCAGTGCGGTGCGCATGCCGATTGCTGCGATCGCCATCACCAGCGCCACCCGTGATGTTTCGCTGGCGAATGCCAGCACCGGCGGGGGCAAGGTGACAAAACTATTGAGCGCAACCAGCGCTGCAAACAGCGCTACGAACCAGGGCAATAACGGCGGGCGCGCCTGTGTCTGATTCACATCAGAACCTTTATGGGCACGACGCATAATAATTGTCAGCCCTAAAATGATCGGTAACAGCATTGCCACGCGCAGCAGCTTCACAATGGTGGCAACATCGCCCGCTTCCTTGCTGACGCTATAGCCTGCACCGACCACTTGTGCCACATCGTGAATCGTGGCGCCGATAAAAATACCGGCATCGCGCGCATCCAGACCCAGCAGGCTGACGAGTATGGGGTAAACCACCATCGCTATGGTTGACAGTGCGGTGACCCCAATTACCGTAAAACTGGTGTCGCGCTCATGATGAGGATGCTTGGGCAATACCGCGGCAATCGCCAGCGCGGCAGAGGCGCCACAAATAGCCACAGCACCCCCGGTCAGCACCCCAAAATGTCGTTGCGCATAAGTGAGCCTGACGGCCGCTGCGCCGAATAAGATGGTCAACACTACGCTGCCGATGACACACAACGTGGTGGGCAGCCCCAGTGCGGCAATATCGCTGAAGGTAATGCGCAGCCCCAGCAACGCCACGCCGACTCGCAAAATAATGGAGGCGGCAAACTGAATGCCCGGCACTGTCTTGCCTTCCTGACCCAGGAAATTGAGCGACATGCCCAGCAGCAACGCAAACAACATCGCAGAAGCGCCATAGTGCTCCGACAAAAACATCGCCGCTATCGCCACAATAGCGGCGGCAATCAAGCCGGGTGCCAAACGCTTTAGGGGCATGTTAAGGACATATCAAGGGCAGATTAAAGTCATGCAAGTTTTAAATTTAGCGGTGTGCAGCAATGGATTTTATTCAGGCGTAATTTTGGCGGTGCGAATAATAACTGCCCAACGCCGAATTTCGGATTTCACATAGGCTTGAAATTCTTCCGGGCCTAGCCCGGTGGGGCGGAAACCTGCGGCGGCAATCTTATCGCGTACCTCCGGCTGCTGAAGCAGCTTGAGCACATCAACAGCAATTTTATCAATGATGACTTTAGGGGTGCCGACTGGGACGACGAGTCCCGTCCAGTTTTCAACGACTACCGACGGATAGCCTGCCTCGGCCATCGTGGGTACATCCGGCAGCAGCGGGTGGCGCTGTTTGCTGGCTACCGCCAGCGGGCGCAGCTTGCCACTGTTGATATGAGCAATGACCTCCGGCAGATTGGCGACAATCAAATCAATTTGTTTGCCCAACAGGTCAGTCACTGCCTGCACGCCACCCTTGTAGGGCACAGGCTGGATGTCGACCGCGATCGCATCCTCCAATAGTGCCAGCCCCAAATGCGGCGGCGTACCGTTGCCGCTGGTGCCGGCATTGAGCTTGCTGCTCCTGGCAAGCGCCACCAGATCTTTCATGTTGCGGATGGGGCTATCAGCATGCACCACCAACACCAGCGGCGAGGTTGCTAGTCCTGCTACAGCGGTAAAATCTCTGTCCAGGATATAGCCTGATTTTGGAAACAGGGTTTGATTCCCAGCATGCGCGAGCGTGATTGCCAGCCAGGTATAGCCGTCGTTGGGCGATTTGGCGACTACCTCAGCGCCAATATTCGCATTACCGCCAGCGCGGTTTTCGACCAGTATCGGCTGCTTCCAGGTTTCAGATAATTTTTGGCTGATGATGCGCGCCATCGTGTCAGTAAGGCCGCCCGCCGAAAAAGGCACCACATAGCGAATCGGTCTTTGCGGAAAATCGTTAGCCGTGGCCGCCATTGATACCGACGCTGTTGCCGTCATAGCGGTAACGGCAGCGATAGCAACACTTGCAACCCATTCTTTGAACAATCTCATATCGGTTTTGCCCTAGTCATTTATAAATTACCGAAAGCCATATTTTACGCTGCTGCTTGCCTGATGCGAACGTCCATTCATGGCAATGCCTTACAATGCCATATGTCTCTTGCCCTCCTGCTCATTCCTGATTTCGCATTGATTTTATTTGGCTTCCTTCTAAACCGTGTTACCGATTGGGGAAGACATTTTTGGAGCGGGCTGGAGCAGCTGATTTATTACGTGCTGTTTCCCGCGCTGTTGTTTAATTCAATTGCAAAAACAAAAATCGATTTTGTAGCTGCAGCCCCTGCGCTCAAAGCTGCGATTGCGACCGTGCTGATCGGCATGGTGCTGGCCTACCTGGCTAAATGGCTATTCAAGCCGGCTGAAAAAATATTTGCCTCAGGTTTTCAAACGGCGTTCCGGTTTAATTCCTATATTGGTTTGGCGATAGCCGGGCGCTTGCATGGCGAGGCCGGCATTGCCGCATTTGCAATTGTGATCGGGCTGGTGGTGCCGCTATGCAATGTGGGTGCGGTATGGGCGCTGGCCCGCAACGCCAAAGTGAACCTTGCCAAAGAGCTATTGCAAAACCCGCTCATCATTGCCACGCTGGGCGGCGTATTATTTTCGCTCCTGGGTTTGTCTCTGCCCGAGCCCTTGCAATTATTAATCTCGCGGCTGGGGGCGGCCTCACTCGCTTGTGGATTGCTGGCGGTAGGGGCGGCTTTGCAGCTCAAAGATGTAGGCAAGAATGCGGTGGTGATTGGTTATTTTACGGCAGTGAAATTAGTCGCCATGCCGATCGCAGCCATTATGCTCACCCATGCATTAGGGGTCACCGGGGTGTATTTTGATATGGTGGTATTACTGGCCTCGCTGCCAACGGCGACCTCGGCTTATGTGATGGCGGTGCGCATGGGCGGCGATGGCAACGTGGTGGCGCAGGGCATCACGGTGAGTACGCTGGCGGGTATGCTGGCGATTCCGTTATGGCTAACCTACGCACGATTAATTTGAACAGGAAAAATATGCGCCTCGATGATGAAAGCGAAAGCAACAATGTTGAAGACCGTCGCGGCGATAGTGGTGGTGGCGGAATGGGTCGGGTCGGCGGATTGGGCATTGGCGGTGTGTTGATTGCACTGGTCGTGAGCTATTTTTTGGGCGTGGATCCACGCACCTTGCTGGGCTTGGCCGAGACGGTGCAAGGCGTGCAACGCGCGGCACCCGTCACGCACCAGCCGATTGATCCAGCCCATGATGCGCAAGCTGTAGAAAAACGCGAAGTCAGAAAAATACTGAAGAAGACCGAGACAACCTGGGACGCATTATTTCAGCAAATGGGCCGCACTTATAACCCACCGGTGCTGGTGCTTTACACGGGCGTGACCCCAACGGCTTGCGGAAAGGGCCGAGCGGCCATGGGGCCGTTTTATTGTCCGGGTGACAAGAAGGTTTATCTCGACATGGCGTTTTTTGACGAGTTGACGCGCCGCTTCAAAGCGGGTGGCGATTTCGCGCGCGCCTATGTGATCGCGCATGAAATCGGCCACCATGTTCAGGACGAGTTAGGCATTACCGCCAAGACCGATGCCATGCGCGACAAAATGACGGATGTGCAATACAACAAGGTATCGGTTCGTGTTGAGTTACAGGCTGACTGCTTTGCCGGAGCTTGGGCTTACCATGCCAATCGCGCCAAGCCATTCCTGGATCCAAATGATGTGGATGAAGCGCTGGCGGCGGCTAATGCCATTGGTGACGATGCCTTGCAGCGTGCAGCGCACGGCGCAGTGGTGCCTGATTCATTTACCCACGGCACCTCGGCGCAACGGGTGCGGTGGTTCAAGACGGGATTTGAAACCGGCGATTTGAAAGCATGCGATACGTTTGCAGCCCGCCAGTTGTAGAGGGCAGTAGAACGTAGTAGACAGTTAGCGCCAAAGTAGGCGCACCATGAAAAAAGCCGCGACAAACTGTCGCGGCATTTTGGCAGACGATGGCTGGGAACGTAGAACTTACGCGTCGCCCTTGTTCTGCGTGGAAACATAATCAAGTTTTTCCTTGATACGTGCCGATTTGCCTGAACGCTTGCGCTGATAGTAAA
>JAYWCO010000037.1:0-1949 GCA_043780475.1 Burkholderiales bacterium
TTCTTTGGCTTCGATGCGAATCATCTGACGTTCGAAATCCACAATTTTGAAATCCAGTGCGCTCGGTGTGCCTTCGTAGCGGCGGCCATTGAGCAACACTAAAAATTTATCGCCGTTGGTTTCAACTTTTTGAAAACCTTTTTCGGCCACGACCACGCCAAATTTACCATTCTGGTTGTATTGCACAAAGACATTGCTCACCACATCGGAATCACTGGTACTTTTATCGACAAAAAATACCCGATTAGCACCTCGCGCTTCAATGAAACTGCCTGGCGACAGTCTTGACACATCATCACGGCTGCGCAAAATACGCTGGTATTCAGAACTCTGCGAAATTGCCCAAGGTGTGAGCGCAAAGCTGAGCAGCGCCGTGACCAGCGTAATCGGCAACCCGAACCGGAGCACGGGTTTTACCCACGCCGCAATCGATAACCCGCTGGAAAACCAGACCTGCATTTCACTATCGCGATAGCTACGCGAAAGCGCCATCAGCACGGATATAAATAACGCCAACGCCAACAACACGGGCAGATTTGAAATCAATAAAAAGCCCAGCAGCGCCGACACCGCCTCCGCTTCCTGCATACCACTGGCAACCTGCCCCAGCAGTTTGACCAGGGTAAAAACAATCAAAATCGCGACGAGCACACCCAGTACGGCGGAACCGACAGCGGTAAATTCACGGGTGAGGCTGCGCTGAAAAATGGACAAATTGATCTGTAATAATGAAATTATAAAAATGTTGCTGTTACTGAACTGGCATCGGGTGGTGCATTCAAAGTGGGGCAATATTTGTATTTCTTTGACGGCGCACCACGGAAACAGCGATAATTTAGGACTTGGCTGTTTAGTGGGATATTTGCCTTCGCTGTATTTTATATTTTAAACCTTGCAAAGATGCAATCTGCGGCAGCCTCCCAAGCGACAGCACACCAACAATTTGAAGCACTGAAACCCGAACCCTGAAGGAGATACACGTGGAATTTAGCATAAAAGGTGGCGAACTCTCGAAACTGAAGACAGACTGCGTGATGGTCGGTGTGTTTGATTCGAAAAAGCTGTCTGCGCCTGCAGCAGCACTCGACAGCGCATCAAAAGGTGCCGTCAAGGCCGCGGCGGGCTCAGGCGACATCACAGGCAAGCTGGGTAGCGCGTTATTGCTGCATGGCGTAGCCGGGATTGAGGCTAGCCGCGTCTTGCTGGTCGGACTGGGCGCTGAGTCAACTTATGGCGACAACGCGTACTGCAAAGCGCTTAGCGCAGCGTTCAAAGCGCTGAAATCTACTGGCGCTACCGATGTGGCCATGGCGATCAATGCGGGCACCGCTAAAGAAATGGCGTTTAAACTTGAGCAAGCTGCTATCTGTGCCATCGGTGCTGCTTACCGCTACACCACCACCAAAAAAACCGACACCAAACATGTCGGCAAAGCGCTGACTTTCGTGATCAGCGGCAAGTACGACGAGAAAGCACTGAAGGCCGCCATCAAGCACGGCGAAGCCATCGGCGAAGGCATGAGCCTCACCCGCAATCTGGGCGATCTGCCACCGAATATTGCGACCCCGGCCTACCTCGCCAACACGGCCAAAGACCTAGCCAAAGCGTATAAATTCAAGTGCACCATCCTGGAGAAAAAGGATATGGAAAAGCTGGGCATGAACACCCTGCTCTCCGTCTCCAAAGGCTCATATCTGCCTCCCAAATTTGTCGTGCTTGAGCATAACGGCGGCAAAAAGGGCGCCGCGCCCGTGGTGCTGGTGGGCAAAGGCATTACCTTTGATACTGGCGGCATCTCGATCAAACCATCCGCTGAAATGGATGAAATGAAGTACGACATGTGTGGCGCAGGCTCAATGCTGGGCGTGATGAAAACGGTCGGCATGATGAAGCTGCCGCTGAATATCGTGATGCTCGTCCCGACTTGTGAAAACATGCCGGGTGGCAAT
>JAYWCO010000038.1:0-3278 GCA_043780475.1 Burkholderiales bacterium
GGTCGTCGGAAACGCGGTAGCTGGCTTCGACCTCGGCACCGGTAAATTTTTCGCGTCCCGCATTGGCCAAGCCCGGCAGGCCATTAATATTCTCCCGAATAACCAGGTTCGCAAAGTTCATGCGGAAAAATGAAAATTCCCATTCAAGTCGGCCTTCAAGCGCACGTCCTTTTAGCCCCGCCTCATAACTTTTTGCGGTCTCTGGTTTTAAAATAGTGCTCTCGGCTTCGGGGCCAAAATCAATCGCGGCGGGTTTGTAGGTATGACGATAATTGGCAAATGCGGTGACACGATCAGCGCCACTTAACCAGACGGCGTAGCTTAAACCAGCCGCGCCCGAGAACCCGGCCTTGCGAGCCTGCGCAGCGGATACAACACCAGGTGTGCCGGGGTCAGCGTGATGATCCACTGCAACGCCGCGCCGGCTCTCGCGGGTGTCGTTATAACGCAAGCCGAAGACTGTATTCAGTCGATCCGTAGGCGTCCAGTTAAGCTGGGTATAGACCCCGGCAAAATTGCGTTTGTCACGTAGTTGCGTTGATTCATCAATCGGCAATGAAGCGCTGTCAGGACGATTGGCGCCGCTGGGCAAAACCGCATATTCAAAATTGTCGCTGCGCTGGTGTCCATTACCAAACAGGAAATCAGCCCCGCTGGTCCAACTGATGGTCAATGTTGGCTGCGCGACCAGATAGGTATCAAAGTAGCCATAGTCAGTGACCACAGATTGTCGATAACCATCTGCATTGTGAGTAATGCCATCCACCGCAAAATCGGCCCGCAAATAACCGCGGGTGTTCCGGTTTTCCGAGCGACCCAGCGATATTAAAGTGACCCATTTACCGATGCTCAGTTCTTGGTCGATGCCCGCATTAAATTGAGTTCGGTTCTCGGTGGCTTTCACGTCCAGCGGATTGGCATTTGCATCCAGCGGAAATCTTGACGACAGTGCGCCATCTTCAACAGGGTGCGGGCTATAGGGGTGCTGACGAAGTGCGGTGATATCCAGATCGAAGTGCACTTTGCCCATATTTAAATCAGCCGCCGCACGATACAGCAAATGCGCGCGATTAAGTTTTGCCGCATCCTGACTGAACTGCTGCGTAGCCGCCTCGACACCAAGCGATTGTTTGAACAGCCCGAGATCAGCCAGATTACGACTTAAGGCGATGTTGGTGGTGTGGCGATTACCCAGGCCAATACTCGCCTGGCTCACCATTTCACCCGCCGGGTAATGGATCACATTAATGACGCCCACGAAACTGGTTGCGCCATACATCACAGGCGCGGCCCCGCGCATGACCTCGATTTGTTTGACATTGTTAAGATCAAGCGTGGTGAGCGCTGGGTTAAAGGCGCCGCCCCAGGGCACGCCATCAACCACCAGCAGGAAAGCATCGAATTCGCGCAGCCCCCATATCCCCGGCACCGAGCTGGCTGGCCCACCATCGCCGCCGGGCGCAATATCAACGCCCGCCACCAAGCTTAATGCGGTACGCAAATCACGCGCATTGCGATCCCGCAGCTCTTGCCCGCTGACAATGGTAATCATGGCCGGACTGGCATCAAGGAATACTGGGATTTTTGAGCTCACCACCTCGACTTGAGGCAGTGGATCAGCCGAAGCAGCCGAGACATCAGCGCCAAAAACATGACACGAAGCGGCGGCTCCGCACCCTGCAAGCAACGCCACAAAGCATTGACTGAATTTTATAAAGGGTTGCATAAATTTTATCTTGATAAAAAAATCATCATACCGAACGGAATAGTTTGAGCGCAAAAAATGGCCATACTTTTCACCCTGCGCTTGGAAATATTGCACACAGCTTTTGAATATCGTGCAAACATCAGCGCAAATTTAAACATCGGGAGCGACATGAATCATCGCACTCTGCGCCAACTCGCTATCGGTGAAGTGCGAGTTATTGCGTAATCCTATTCACCCGTCTGCAGGCATGAGTCAAGGCCGCAAGTTATCGCTGAGCGTCATGGCACTTAAATTGCTAGAAGTGATTCAGAAGCACCTGGACTGGGCTCAGAATCGTTTATCAAAAAGATGCAGATCAAACTCGACATGAAACCCAACCTGCGTGAAATTCCGAATGCGCAACGCCTAGTGCTGGCGTGTGTGCTGGCGGACTATGCCAGCGCTTATAAGCGCAATGAAGCGATAGCCTATCTATCGGGTCACCATACGATGGCTGCGATAGGAGATCATTTTGGAGTGAATTACACGACGGTGAGCAGACTGGTGAAGCAATATGAGGCTGCTTAGGGGGTGATGTAATAATAAACCGGGCCCAAAATTCGTGATGATGAAAGACCCCAAATTCGCAGAAATTCGCATAAATTCGCATGTGACACCAAATTCGCATGCTCATGCAATCGCTTGGGCCGAATTCAAGCACGATGGGGGGCGAAAATTATCAGCGAAATTGAGAAAACGGTGCGGTTTCACCATACTGCCGCTTGCTTGACCGTTCTCCTGTCGGCAGATACAGTGGAGACTCTTCAAAAGCGCGTTTTAGATTCCTGTAATCGACTCAATATCGCGAACCGAATTTACATCACACCCCCTAAGCCAAGCTACGCTTATGGGCAGATTATTTTAATAATTTATTGCAAGCACTGAAATGACCATTGCGACGTTAACGCCATTAACGCACCGACGTCAGTGCCAACCTTGCACCGCCTGCTGTGATGGCTGGGTACGTATTAACGTTTTTGACACGCCGGTATTGCCCGGTAAACCGTGCCCACATTCGGGCGGAGCGAAGCTCGGTGGCTGTAAAATTTATGCCGAGCGGCCCATTGACCCATGTGTCAACTTTGCTTGCGGCTGGGTTCGCGAGACGAGTCATCTGCCGGATTGGATGACGCCACATCAAGCGAAGGTGATTGTGCTGCCTGCCTGGACCTTATGGCGAACTTTTGAGGTTGATTTAGCGCTACCTGTCGGTAGCCGAATTCCGTTCAAATCATTGCAATGGCTGCAGGCGTATTCGAAGAAAACATTTCGCCCACTTATTTATACCGAGCAGGAAAGTGATCGCACTGGACACTACACTGGTAAGCAGCGCGTCAATGGCTACGGGCCACCGACTTTTCAAGAGGAAATGGTAAATCTCATTGGTAATAAGTTGGTCTCGTGAGCGTTGCACCAAGGCTTGAACCCTAGGAGACGAGGAAGGTGCCGGCTCACAGAAAGACGCGAGACGAGGTGATTTAATGCGCCGCTTTACAGAACGAACAATTAGCAATCAGTGTATGCCGTAGCG
>JAYWCO010000039.1:0-2847 GCA_043780475.1 Burkholderiales bacterium
TGGTGGGTGCTGAGGGGCTCGAACCCCCGACATTCGCCTTGTAAGGGCGACGCTCTACCAGCTGAGCTAAGCACCCGAAGCCTGCTAGTTTAGCGCATCTTTCAACGCTTTACCAGCTCTGAATTTAGGGACTTTCGCAGCTTTGATCTTGATGGCCACGCCGGTGCGGGGATTACGACCAGCACGGGCCGCGCGCTTGCCAACATAGAAAGTACCAAAGCCAACCAGGGTGACCATGTTGCCTTTTTTTAGCGATTGTCGAACCGCTACTATCATTCCATCCAACGCACGGCCTGCGGCTGCCTTGGAAATATCTGCTGACTTGGCAACGGCGTCGATCAATTCGGTTTTGTTCACGTGTAGCCCCTTTTGGTGATTAAAGATTTGATAATAAATTCAGGATGATTGCAGCGAAAAAATAAGGTGTGGAACCCAAAAAATTTGACGCCTGTAATAGAACGCAAGGCAAAAAAATCAAAGGAATGCAAACCAAAAATTTGAAGTTATAAAGCTTTAAAGGTAATTAAAATCAGCTCGAACTAACTGGATTAAATTACAAAAACTGTTTTTAGCTTTATTCAACAGATACATTTATTTTATAGCAATTTGCGAAACTGCGCGTCAAGTTAGTGGTGAAATTTTTCTATCGACAGATACGCTAATCAAACAAAAACCGCGCGATTAAGGTATCGCGCGATTGCTGTCAATTCAGGTTACTGACTGACCATAAAGTTTTTACTACAGACTAAACTAATGCTTGGTAATAGTAGGAGCTTCTACTTTTGGTGCGGCTCCTGCGACCGCAGGCACATCAACATTTTCAACAATCGGCACTGGTTTTCTTTCGAGCGCCAGCTCCAGCACTTTATCAATCCAGCGTACCGGAATGATGGTCAGGTCTTTGGTAATCTCGACAGGAATCTCGACGAGGTCTTTCTGGTTTTCTTCGGGGATAAGAACCGTTTTAATACCGCCTCGCGCCGCTGCTAACAATTTTTCTTTCAAACCACCGATGGGCAGAACTTCGCCACGCAGCGTAATCTCACCGGTCATGGCTACATCACATCGCACCGGAATACCGCTCAGTACAGAAACCAGTGCGGTTGTGACGGCGATGCCTGCGCTGGGCCCATCCTTCGGCGTAGCGCCTTCCGGGAAGTGAATATGTAAATCATTTTTTTCGTAGAAGTCTTCGGGAATACCCAGCATTTTTGCGCGCGAACGTACTACCGAAATGGCGGCTTTGATTGATTCTTGCATCACATCGCCTAACTTGCCGGTTGTATCCACCTTGCCTTTACCGGGCAATCGCACCGCCTCTACAGTCAGCAACTCGCCACCCACTTCAGTCCATGCAAGTCCCGTTACTTGTCCTACTTGATTGGTCTTTTCGGCAATGCCATAGCTGTAGCGCCGCACGCCCAAATATTTGTCCAGACTTTTGGCGGTAACTTGTACTTTGCCTTCTTTCTTTTTGGTCATCTGCGCCTTCACTACTTTGCGGCAAATGCGTGCGATCTCACGATCCATCCCGCGTACGCCGGCTTCACGAGTGTAGTAGCGCGTGATGTCGCGCAATGCAGCGTCGGCAACCGTTAATTCTTCAAGCTTCACACCATTCGATTTCATTTGCTTTGGCAATAAATATTGCCGCGCAATATGCACTTTTTCATCTTCGGTATAGCCGGCCAAACGAATTACTTCCATCCGGTCCAATAACGCGGGTGGGATATTGAATGAATTTGAGGTCGCCACAAACATCACATCCGATAAATCAAAGTCAACTTCTACGTAATGATCCTGGAATGTGTGATTTTGTTCGGGATCCAATACCTCCAGCAGCGCGCTGGCCGGATCGCCCCGAAAATCCATGCCCATCTTGTCGACTTCATCGAGCAAAAATAGCGGATTGCGCACGCCGACTTTGCTCATGTTCTGCAGTATCTTGCCCGGCATGGAGCCAATATAGGTGCGGCGATGTCCCCGAATCTCGGCTTCATCGCGCACACCGCCCAGAGACATGCGAATAAATTTTCGGTTGGTGGCTTTGGCAATCGATTGGCCGAGCGAGGTTTTGCCGACACCTGGTGGGCCAACCAGGCAAAGAATCGGCGCTTTGAGCTTATCCACTCGGGACTGCACCGCCAAATATTCAACAATGCGTTCTTTTACTTTTTCCAGACCGTAGTGGTCCGCATCGAGCACTTTTTCCGCATTGGTTAAATCCGTATTGACCTTGGTTTTTTTCTTCCACGGCAACGCTACCACGGTATCAATATAGTTACGAACCACCGTTGCTTCGGCTGACATGGGCGACATGAGCTTGAGCTTTTTTAGCTCGGCTTCGGCCTTGACACGCGCCTCTTTGGGCATATGCGCGCCCTTGATTTTTTTCTCAAGCTCGTCTATATCCGCGCCCTCTTCGGTCTCACCGAGTTCTTTCTGGATCGCTTTGACTTGCTCGTTCAGGTAATACTCTCGTTGCGATTTTTCCATTTGTCGCTTCACGCGACCGCGAATGCGTTTTTCAACTTGCAGAATATCAATTTCAGTTTCCAGCAAACCCAGCAATTGCTCCAGGCGTGATGGCACATCGAAATTTTCGAGGATTTGCTGCTTCTGCTCGAGCTTTAGCGGAAGGTGTGCGGCAATGGTGTCAGACAAGCGGCTGGCATTATCAATGCCCGATAATGAGGTCAGCACTTCAGGCGGGATTTTTTTGTTGAGCTTTACATACTGATCAAACTGCGCAAACAGACTGCGGCGCATCGCCTCAACTTCATTGTTATCTGTTTCCGCTTGCGGCACCGGTGTTACTTCGGCTTCGTAATTTTCTTTCACATCCAG
>JAYWCO010000040.1:0-8178 GCA_043780475.1 Burkholderiales bacterium
CAGCACCGACCAGCTTTGCGAGATGGAATCGATCTGGCATTCCAGATTGACCGCCGAGCCCAAGGGCGCGCCATCATCAAAATAAGCGCGGCGATACCATTCGCCATCCCAGCCGTGCTGTTCGAGATTACGGCGCAGCTGCACCGCTTCGGCTTCACAGCGATCCGAGAACACAGCATCGCCGTGCATACGTGCCAGCGATTTGAAACGAATCAGGGTGTCGTACATAAAAAATCCCAGCCATACGCTCTCACCCTTACCCTGCATGCCGACTAAATTCATCCCGTCGTTCCAATCACCCGAGCCCATTAGCGGCAAGCCATGCTCGCCAAAATGGAGTCCTCTGAGAATGGCGCGAACGCAATGCTGATAAAGCGTGGCGCGCGTTTCAGAGCGGGTGGGCAGGTCGTAATAGGAATCATCTTCCGGGTTGACCGGCCGACCATCAATAAAATTAATTGGTTCGTTCAACACCACTGTATCGCCGGTGCTGACAACATAGCGACAGGTGGCCTGTGGCAGCCATAAAAAATCATCGGAACAATGGGTGCGCACCCCGCGTCCCATTGGTGGATGCCACCAGTGCTGCACATCGCCCTCCGGAAATTGGCGTGCCGCACAGCGCAGTAAATGGTCACGCAACAGGCGCGAATCAGCATGCACCAGCGCCATCGTGTCCTGCAACTGATCGCGAAAGCCAAAGGCGCCGCCGGATTGGTAATGGCCACTGCGCGCCCAAAGGCGACAGGCGAGAGTCTGATAAAGCAGCCACCCGTTGGCGAGCAGATTCAGAGACTGATCCGGGGTTTCAACCTGTACCGCGCCGAGCGTCTCAGCCCAGTATTGACGCGCCGTGGCAAGCGATTGTCTGGCAGCTTCGGTACCGCGCAGGCGCTGTATGACCTCGCTGGCGTCGTCCGTGCCGCGTCGGCCAGCAGCACCGAGCCGGAAGATAATTTGCTGCTCTTGCCCATCGGCTAATTCGACCATTATCTGCATCGCGCCGCAGGGATCCAGCCCGGCGCCGACCTTGTTGGATAATTTCGCGCGGCCCATCGCCGCTGGATTAGCAAGGGTGCCGTTACGACCCAGGAACTCATCACGATCACCACTAAAGCTCAGGTTCGCACCATGCGTAGCATTGTCTGCGTCGAAGAACGCCATGCGATCAGCGAATTCCATACTGTAGGGATTACGCGCACACAGCGCGCCGCTGGCCGCATCCATTTCAGTCACGATATGCATGGCGGATTTGGGCCGAAGGTCACCCAGCACCCATTCCACATAGCCGGTGGTCGAAAGGCGTCGGGCCCGGCCTGACTGGTTGCGGATTTTTAGCACGGAGAATTTAACGGCAGCTTCGGTATCGACAAACACGGTCAGCTCGGATTGGATGCCATCCTCGTCATGTTCAAATACGCTGTAGCCGAAGCCATGTCTGGTCAGATACGGGGTACTGCCGGGGCAGGGTAGTGGTGTCGGCGACCAGAAATAGCCACTGTCTTCATCGCGAATATAAATCGCTTCGCCACTGGCATCGCTGACCGGGTCATTGCTCCATGGCGTGAAGCGGAACTCATGGGCATTTTCGCTCCAGGTATAAGCGGCGCCGCTTTCTGAGATGACGGTTCCCATTTGCGCATTGGCAATTACATTTACCCACGGCGCAGGGGTCGGTTGGCCGAGAGCGGTGGCAATCATATATTCGCGCCCGTCGGCTGAGAATCCCCCTAGGCCATTAAAAAATAACCAGTCCTTCGAGGATGCCAAGGCGATGGCAGGCGCTTGGGTGCTGCCGGTTCGGGTTAATGCAGTGCGTTGGGGAATCAGGCGCAGCAGCGGTGCTTCGAGTTTGTCTTTATGGTTTTTTCGCTCTTTGGCGCTGCGTCGGCTGATCTGCTCAACGAGAGTGCCACGGCTGTCGCTGATAATCACCCGCGCCACGGTTTGAAAAAGAATCCGGTCTTCAGCCGAGATTTGCTCGGCAACGCGCACAAAAATCCCGCCGGGCCGATCCGTCAGGTTGGCCTCGATGCCAGCGGTGATGAGCCCCATGATCTGCTCCTGCAGCAACTGGCGATAACCCGCATGATCTTCATTCCAGATCACCAAATCGACCGCGAGCCCTTTGAGGCGCCAATAAGCATGCGCCTGCACCAGCTGACGCACCAGTTCTATGTTGACGAGGTCGCCGATTTGCAGCAACACAATCGGTAAATCACCAGAGATGGCATAGCCCCACAGCGCTGACTGACCGCGGCGATTGCGTGCGAGAATATTCGGCTCGGCCCGCATGAGAGGATTGGCATAGATGACTGAACTCGCCAGACGGCTATAGATTTGCGCATCGGATTCAGTCGCGTTGATTTGGCGCAGATTAACCCAGCTGTGGGTCCAGGCCAGATCAAACACGCGGTCGGCAAGATTTCGATCGCGGTATTTGCCGACGAGACCCAACACAACATCGCGGCTTTCGCCGATACCGGACACCATATCAATGGTCACCGTCTGATCAGCCTCAAGGATGAGTCGGTAGCGAATCGCTACAATCGGATCAAGTACCGATCCCTGGCTACCGGACAAAAGCCCACTGTCGCTACTATCATCAACCTTATCCATCATCGCTGCCGGTGAATCGATAGTGCGGGTGCGGCCGATAAAACGCATCCGATCCGTCTCATACGAAACCGCTACCACCGACGCACCATGTACCGCCATCAAATGAAACATCCACGGTACCTGTTCACCGACGGCGCGGGGTCGTCGGGTGCAGATGATGGCTTGCCGGTCAGCCATGATTTCGGTCTGGACAAATAAATTACTGAAAGCCGGATGCAGTGCATCGGCGGCGGGCGATGCCAGCACTACTTCTGCATAGCTGGTGATCTCGACCACCCGGCGCGCGCGCGAGCGGTTGGTGATGCGGGTGCGGCGCAGTTCAATATCGTCTTCCGGCGAGACCACGATTTCGGTATGGGTTTCATAGTCATGATCGCGACGCCGAAATTCTGCGCGGCCTTCCGAAAAAATAGCCTCGTAGCTATCGGCGTCTTTGAGCGTGGGCTGATGCGCGGTAGACCAGAATGTTTGCGTGGCGATATCGCGTATGTAGCAGAACGCACCCCAGTTATCGCGGGTGGAATCTTCGCGCCAGCGGGTAACCGCAAAATCTTTCCAGCGACTGTAGCCGCCGCCCGAGTGGGTGACCATTACATGGTAACGGCCATTCGATAGCAATTGTACTTCCGGTCTCGAGCCAGCAGGATCGCGCAGCACCCGCATCGGAATCTCCGGCCCGATTGACGCAGCGCGAATTTCGGCAAATTCAGCAGCCTGATAATGGGGTGCAGTCGCGTTCGGTATGCGCTCCTGCAACAGCAGCATAGTGGCCTGAAATTGGGGATCGGTTTCGAAGCGCTGTTGCATCGGGCGATTAAGCAGCAGATACGCTAGCGACAGCAGACTCATCCCCTGATGGTGCGCCATGAATGATCGAACTATCGCGCTCGATTGTCCACGCGGCAATCGCGATGGCGTAAAATCCACCGCCTCATACATACCGTATTTGCCCTGCAGCCCATCAGCGGTAAGGCGCTGCAGGTTCTGGCACGCGGCCTCAGGCATCACCATCAACGCAAGCGCTGACGCATACGGTGCAACAACCAGATCTTCTGCCAGCCCGCGCTTGAGCCCCAATCCCGGCACACCGAAAGCGCGGTACTGATAATTAAGCGCAGCGTCGACCGTGTTGTAGCCTGATTCTGAAATACCCCATGGCACACCGCACTGATGACCATAAGCGATCTGACGTTTGACCGCGGCATAACAGGTTTGATCAAGCAGGGTGTTGGCATAAGTCGGCATCACCAATAGCGGCATCAGATACTCAAACATCGAGCCGCTCCACGACAGCAGGATCGCGTCGCCGCCCGCAGCGGTGAGCACACGACCCAGCGCGAACCAGCTTTCCTGGTTAATTTTGCCCTGTGCGATCGCCACAAAGCTGGCCAGGCGCGCTTCTGAAGCCAGTAGATCGTAATGCCCCGTATCGCGGCGATGCTGCTCGACGTTATAGCCGACGGTCATGAGATGGCGAATAGGGTCGTACAGAAAATCATAGTCCACCTCTGCGAGCTCACCGGCTTGCCGGGCGAGGCGCTCAAGGGTAGCGATGCGCTCATTTGCAGTACGGCTAGCCTGCATGATGAGTGGCCGCAGCTCGGAAAGTAGCGCCTGGCCTGAAGATGCAGCAGCGTTATTTGCCTGATCAAATTGAGGTGACAGGGTTGCATGCAGTCTGGCTAGTTCACGCAGCGTGGGGATAGTGTGGATGGCGTGAATAGATTCTATGTCACGCATTTCACTTAGGCCCGGCAGCTCCGTCAACACGGTTGTGTGGTGCAGTGAGTTGGTTGGGGCGTTGCTGCTGTTGTTGCTAGCAGTTGGTGCAGAAAGCAAGCGGAACCACGGCATCAAAATAGATAATTCATCAAGCGCATCCTGGCACTGCATGGCGAGCGCATCGATCCACTCGTTCAGTTCGGTATCGATTGGGTCCAGGTTCAACTCGTTTTTGAGTCGTATGGCATCACGCGACAATTGCTCAAGCCATTGGTGGACAGCGGAAACGGTAGCAGGCCTGGCATCGCAGGCAGATTCAATATCGCGCCGTAGCTGGGCGAGACGTTCGCCAGGCTGGTGGGACGGCACAGCTGCGGCTGCGTCCATGAGATTGCCCATGGTGTCGCACAGCCCTTCAAAAATTTGCGAGCCGATAATGGCCTGATCCGCGATCGCGAGTAGCCCTGGCCTCAAGGTCAGCAAATGCCCCGAAAGATTGCCGCTATCTACCGAGGACACATAGTGCGGCGCTAAAGGCTGAAGTGAGAGGGTGTCATACCAGTTATAAAAATGACCTTGATACCGGTCCATCCGTTGCATGGTTTGCAGCGCGTGGTCAGTACGCACCAGCAGTTTGCCGACGGTTATGTAGCCGAAGTCATAGGCGGATAAATTGGCCAGCAGCGACAGCCCCATATTGGTTGGCGAGGTGCGATGTGCCAGCACGGCGACGGGATGTTCCTGATAATTATCCGGTGGCAACCAATTCTCTTCTGGGGTGACGAATTTTTCAAAAAAACGCCAGGTCTTGCGCGCCAGTTTTTGCAGAAAAATAATTTGCTCAGGCCCTAATTTGGCAGGCGCTATCACTCGCGGTCGGCTGATCCACCAGGTAATAGTCGGGGCCGCAAACCACAGCGCCAGCACGGGAGCAGCCACCAGCAACGCGACCGGCCGCATGGCCAACAGATACACCCCGGTTGACGCAGCCATCGCGGGTGCAATCCACATAGCTTGTAAGGTGCTGACTAACTCGGCGGCGCTGCCGGGCTCGGCGGCACGCTGGCTGCTGGCAGTGGGCGTGGCCCCGGGCTTTTGTGCGGGCTCGCCAGACGGATTCCATTCCAGCAATCGGCGCTTGGTGAACAGCATCCGCACAGCGGTGCGCAAAATAGCATCAAGCGTAAACAAAGCCTCATAGGGCAAACACGCCAAAGTCAGCGCGATTTGCAAGAATTGGCGCACGGCCGAGCGCAACACGCTCGATAAATGCTGGCCTAGCAGCACATCCTCGGGCTTTTTCAGAACCTCCAGACATGTGTTGAATGCGGCAGGCAGCAGCATGATGCCGATTACCGACAATGTCCAATAACGCAAAGATGGCACCACGATCCAACCCAGCAGAAATAGTGCCGTCAATGCGGCTGGCACCAGGCTGCGCCGCAGGTTATCGAAAATTTTCCATTGAGATAATTTCGAAAGCGGGTTTTTAAAACGTTTTTTATGCGGGCCTGGCACGCGCAGCAGCAGCCATGCGGCAATCTGCCAATCGCCACGTATCCAGCGGTGGCGGCGGCTCACATCGGCGCTATAGCGTGATGGATATTCTTCATATAATTGCACATCGCTCAGTAGTCCTGCGCGTGCATAACAGCCTTCCAGCAGATCGTGACTGAGTATGCGATTTTCCGGGAAGCGATTATTCAGCGAATGCTCGAATGCTTCGACATCGTAAATGCCTTTGCCGATAAAGGAGCCTTCCTGAAACACATCCTGATACACATCAGAGATCGCGCGGGTGTAAGGATCGATGCCGGGCTCGCTGCCGCAAAGCTGCGCGTAGCGTGAACGGTTGGTACTGGGCAGGCTCACGGCCATCAACGGTTGCAAGATGCCATAACCTTCAACCACGCGCTGCCGGGTTTCGTCATAGCGTGCATGGTTCAAGGGGTGCGCCATGGTGCCCGCAAACGCCTTGGCGGAATCGCGCGGTAGTTGAGTGTCAGTGTCAAGCGTGATCACGTATTTCACTTCGCGCAGGATCGCGGTCTCTCCTACGATGAGCGAAAACGCGTTTTGTTCGCCAAAACGTATTAGCGCATTCAGATCGCCCAACTTGCCACGCTTTCGCTCATAGCCCATCCAGATGCGCTCTTCAGCATTCCAGCGGCGCGGCCGATGGAGCAAAAAGAACGCATCCGGTTTATCATGTGCAACGCATTTATCGTCCGCATCCATACCGGCGGCAATTGGTTTTTGCGCATGACCATACTTCAGGTTCAAGGCTTCAATGCGCTGATGTGCAAGCGCCAGTAGCGGCGCATCTTCAGCCATCGATTCCTCGTCAGCATCGCGAAAATCCGTAAGCAACCCAAAGTGCAGGTTGGCTTCCCGGTTAGCCAGAAAGCGTATCTCCAGCGCTTCGACCAGCGCTTCTACGCCTTGCAGGCTGGTGAGCATGGTTGGTACGACGACCAGGGTGCGAGATTGCGGCGGGATGCCCAACGAAAAATCCATCCGTGGCAACGGTTGCGGCATCACCAGTAAAGTGGCCAGCCAATTGGTCAGTGCCATCGCCAGCTGACTTGTACCCAGAAGTGCTACCACGCTCATTAATACTGTTACCCACACCGCCTGCTGGTTAAGACCGGCCTGCGCCAGCAAGCAGGCCGTAAAAATCGCGGTCAATAGTGCAACAGCACCGAGATATAGCAGCAGCGGGACGCGAGCGCCCAGCCGATCAAATCTGCGCAGCGCTTCAGTTGCCGAAAAATGTACTTCGGCGGCGCGTTCGAGCTGCGGCAGCCCTTTGCCGATAAGATAAAAACCAACATGCGCCAGCCTTGCATCATGATTCCCATCCGCTTTTTTGATGCCGGTGGTGTTGGTTAATTTGCCGTGATGTGCAAGCTGAATCGATTTGCGCGCTATATCGGTTTCAGACCAGCGGCTATGCTTGGCGATGTTCTCGATTACATGCCGGTAATGATCACGGGTGGCAAAATCCATCCGGCCATAAACCCCGTCGGGATCCTCGCGCAGTTTTAATTCAACCGCGCTCATGGTCTCCACAAATTCGCGCCAATCCGTCGCCCCCAGAAAACGCAAACTGCCGATGCTGTTGCTGATCGATACCTGGTTAGCTGCCTGGCTCTGTGTTTCTGATTGCACCAGTTGCTCAATGGTCAGACCGGACTCGGCCAGCCGCTGCTCAATCCAGGTCAGTGGTAGCGCTAACGCCGAGCTATGACCCTGCAAGCGTCGCGCCAGCTCTGCCACAAACGAGTTCACCAAGGGTGGATTTGAACGGGCCATATCAGCGGTGACCAGGATGAGACTTTTCGGATCATTCTCCACAACCCCGATCATCTGATCAGCCCAATAATCAGCCTTGTTGCGGTCGATCATGCCATCGGCAATGCGCGCACCCACACGCCGCAGATTTTCAATTAAGGCAAGGCGCAACATAATAGGGATGGCCCACAGCTCGCCCAGTTTAAGGTCAGTCACTTTTTGATAGGCCGCAACGAAACGATTCAGGCTCTCTGGATCAACTCTGCCGTCACCATGCGATATCGCTTCTAAGGC
This sequence comes from Burkholderiales bacterium, assembly GCA_043780475.1. GTDB lineage: Bacteria > Pseudomonadota > Gammaproteobacteria > Burkholderiales > Usitatibacteraceae > UKL13-2. Next base: position 7,930 of record JAYWCO010000040.1, read on the forward strand.
GATGTCATAGACGCGGGGAAGCCCGGCTGAACTGCCGCTAACCAGCAGCGGTAATTCGCGGCTGTAGCCTCTGGGAAAATGCCTTCTCGCGGTGCGAATCTGCTCTTCGATCAGATAAAAGTTATCGAGCAGCCATTCGCCGGCAGGTGTGATTCGACGGTTGGCATTAACCGCTGCCTTGAGCAGATTACAAGCCCCGAGCAAGATATTCTCGTTTTCAGCCAAACGTATCAGTAGCTGATCCGGGCC
>JAYWCO010000041.1:0-6378 GCA_043780475.1 Burkholderiales bacterium
ATTCCGGCATTCGTAGGTTCGATCCCTACCTCCCCAGCCAGGTTTTGCATTAAAAAGCACGGCATTATAGTACCCGTTAACCACATTGGTATTCGGGATTAGTGGTAGAAGTAGCCCTTTGTTCCAACCGTGAGGATGAGGCGCTAACATGGCATTTGATAATCTAAGTGTATTCGCTGGCAACGCGAATCCCAAGCTGGCGCGCGAAGTGGCGAAGCTGCTGGGTACGCAGTTGGGTCGCGCCAAGGTATCGAAATTCAGCGATGGCGAGGTGATGGTTGAGGTGATGGAAAACGTTCGCGGTAAAGACGCTTTCATCCTGCAATCAACATGCGCACCGACCAATGACAATTTGATGGAAATCATGGTCATGGCCGACGCCTTAAAGCGCTCCAGTGCGGGGCGTATTACCGCCGCGATTCCATATTTTGGTTACGCCCGGCAGGATCGTCGCCCGCGCTCAGCCCGGGTGGCAATCTCGGCCAAGGTGGTGGCTAATATGCTGACCGGTGCCGGGGTTGACCGGGTGCTGACGATGGATTTGCATGCAGACCAGATTCAGGGATTTTTCGATATCCCAGTGGACAATATTTATGCCACGCCGATTTTGTTGGGCGATTTATGGAAGCATGATTATCAGGATTTAATGGTGGTCTCGCCCGATGTGGGCGGGGTGGTCAGAGCAAGGGCGATTGCGAAGCAGTTGGATGCAGATCTGGCGATTATTGACAAGCGCCGTCCGCGTGCCAATGTGTCGATGGTGATGAATATTATTGGTGATGTCGAAGGCCGCGCCTGCCTCATCATGGATGACATCGTTGACACAGCTGGGACTTTGACGGAAGCTGCGCGAGCCTTGAAGGAGCGCGGTGCAAAAAAAGTATTAGCATATTGTACGCACCCGGTGTTGTCCGGCCCGGCGATTGAACGGCTGGAAAATTCGGTGATTGATGAGCTGGTGGTGACGGATACGATTCCGTTACGGCCCGACGCCATCGCCTGCAAGAAAATTCGCCAGATTGGAACAGCAGAATTATTGGCTGAAACCATTCGCCGGATTGCCGAAGATGGTTCGGTCAGTTCCTTGTTTTCAGATTAGATCTCGTCAGGTCAAGAGTAATACAGATTAAGCAGCAGAGCGGATCAAACTATCGATCCGATTTAAGTGGGCAATTGGTCGCAAATTGTCCGTAACCGTGTCAGGCATAAAATCCCTGATGCAAATTTGGAGTCATTATGAAAATCGCAATCACAGCAACAACGCGTAATGGACAGGGCACTGGTGCGAGCCGCCGCCTGCGTCACGCGAACAAAGTTCCGGGCATCATTTATGGCGGCGGCGCTAACACCACCGCTACCGCGATCGAGCTCGATCACAACGATATTTTCCACAAGCTGCGTCACGAAGAATTCCACGCGTCCATTCTCGACATGACGCTGGATGGCAAAGCCCAGCAGGTTCTGCTGCGCGATGTGCAAATGCACGCCTGGAAGCAAATCGTCTTGCATGTTGATTTTCAGCGTGTTTCAGCGGATCAAAAAATCCACATGAAAGTGCCATTGCACTTCATCAATGCTGATATTTGCCCGGGCGTTAAAATCTCCAGCGGCATTGTTTCGCATGTATTGAACGAGCTCAATATCTCCTGCCTGCCGAAAGACTTGCCGAAATTTATTGAGGTTGATCTGAAAGATCTGGCCTCTGGCCACTCGCTGCATATTTCCACGATGCCGCTGCCAGCGGGTGTTACCGCGGTGCCGCCATCACGCGGTGGTGACCCGGTCGTCGCGACGATTATTATCCCACGCGCTGCCGTGGCTGAAGAAGTGGCAACGCCTGCTGTGTCCGCCGCTGATGTGCCCGCTGCGAACCAGAAGGCGAAGGAGGAGGAGAAGAAAGACGACAAAGGCGGAAAAGACAAAAAATAATTTCGCTTTGCTGTCGCGTTTTATATTGGGAATGCCCGTCGCCTTATTTGGGTGGCGGGCATTTTTTATTAAAACCCGTAAAAGTTACTGCTCCGAACTTAACCGACAACTCACAACCCATCTTCATCCTGAAACCCGCACTTGAACAATCCCGTTAAATTAGTTGTTGGCCTCGGCAACCCGGGGCGTGAATACCAACATACCCGCCACAACGCGGGCGCTTGGTTTGTCGATTTGCTGGCGCGCACAATGGGCGCTACGTTTAGCAAAGAAGCCAGATTTCATGGCGAGGTTGCCAAAGCTGGCAGTGTATGGCTATTGAAGCCGACAACCTTTATGAATCGCTCAGGCCAGGCAGTGGGCGCACTCGCCAAGTTTCATCAAATTGTCCCGGCTGATATTTTAGTTGCGCATGATGAAATGGATTTGCCACCCGGCGGCGTAAAAATGAAAATCGGCGGGGCTGCCGGTAGCAACGGCATTAAAGATATCGTGTCTCATTTGAGCACCAAAGATTTTTGGCGCTTGCGGATTGGTATTGGTCATCCGCGAGAGCTGGCAGGCAAGCTGGGCGGCAGTATGGAGCGGCCCGAAGTGGTCGATTATGTGTTGCATCGCCCTGATATTGCCGATCAACGGGCCATTGAGGACGCGATGATGCGCTCCCTAGATTGTTGGCCGTTAATCGCTAAAGGCGATATGGAAACAGCGATGTTGAAATTGCATACGAAAGCGCCTGATACCAAACCAGCGCCAGTCAAAGTCGCTCCCAAGGTCATCCCCAATCCATAAATATCGTCGTGATGTTTATATAAACATCATCACCAGCATGATTTAACTTAGGAATCAAACATGAAATGCGGCATCGTCGGTCTTCCCAATGTAGGCAAATCCACCTTGTTCAACGCGCTTACCAAGGCCGGCATTGCGGCCGAGAATTATCCGTTCTGCACGATCGAGCCGAACATCGGTATTGTTGAGGTGCCTGACACGCGTATGGCGCAGTTGTCGGCCATTGTGAACCCCCAAAAAATCCAGCCTGCGATTGTCGAGTTCGTCGATATTGCAGGCTTGGTGGCAGGGGCATCCAAAGGCGAAGGCTTGGGTAATCAATTTCTCGCCACCATTCGCGAGACAGATGCGATTTCGCATGTGGTGCGCTGCTTCGATGATCCCAATGTTATTCACGTCGCGGGCAAAGTTGATCCCCTGTCAGACATCGCCGTCATCGATACCGAATTGGCGCTGGCCGACATGGGCACAGGTGAAAAAGCGCTGCATCGTTTTAACAAAGTCGCACGGGCGGGTGATAAAGAAGCCATCAAAATGGTCGCGATTCTTGAGCCCATTATGAAACACCTTGACCAGGGCAATCCGGTGCGCAGCATGGGTCTGGATAAAGACCAGATGGCCTTGATCAAGCCGCTTTGCTTCATTACGGCCAAGCCGATTTTGTATGTCGCTAACGTCATCGAAGGCGGCTTTGAAAATAATCCGCTGCTGGATCTGGTTAAAGCCCACGCCGCCAAAGAAGGTGCACCGGTCACCGCCATCTGCGCCAAGATCGAGGCTGAAATCGCCGACCTCGATGAGGCCGATAAAGATGTTTTCCTGGCCGATATTGGCATGACCGAGCCTGGTTTAAATCGCCTGATTCGCGCCGCCTACACCTTGCTCGGCCTCGAAACCTACTTCACCGCCGGGGTTAAGGAAGTGCGCGCCTGGACCGTTCACAAAGGCTCCACTGCCCCGCAAGCTGCCGGCGTAATTCATACTGACTTCGAACGTGGCTTCATTCGTGCCGAGGTGATTGCATTCAATGATTACGTCACCCTCGGCGGCGAAGCAAAATCAAAAGAAGCGGGCAAGATGCGGTTGGAAGGTAAGGACTACATCGTCAAAGACGGCGATGTCATGCACTTCAGGTTTAACGTATAAAAAATAAATGCAGGCGGATACGAAAAGCTAGATCGCTATTTGGCGAGGTGTTTGAAGCAAAAATGCCTGAAAAGCCTCGCCAATTCTAGAGTTTATCCGAGGAATTTATGTTCATTCACCAGGCAACGCTACCGCTTGTGGCCGCAAACCCGGCCGATTAAATCTCAACCTGCGTCCCCAGCTCCACCACGCGGTTGGTGGGAATACGGAAGTATTCCGACGCTTTGCCCGCCAGATGCGACATCCACACAAACAGATGCTCGCGCCATAACGCCATGCCGCCACCGGGGGTGGCAATCAGGGTTTCACGGTTGATGAAGAAGGTGGTTTCCATCATGTCGAAACTCATCGATTGCAGCTTGCAGTCGGCCAGCATTTTGGGGATGTCGGGCTGCTCTTTGAAGCCATAGTGCCCGGTGATTTTCCAGAAACCGTGACCCATATCCTCGATCCACACATAGTCCTCTTTGGGCACATAAGGAATATCTTCGTTGACGATCGATAAAATGACCACGCGTTCATGCAGCACTTTGTTGTGCTTTAAATTGTGCAGCATCGCATTCGGCACTCCATTGGGATTGACCGTCATAAAAATACCGGTACCACTCACCTTATGCGGCGGGCTCATCGAGATGGAATCAACAAATAATTTGAGCGGCATCGCGCTGTCGTTGGTCACCTTGCGCACAATCTGACGGCCACGCCACCAGGTGCTCATTAGGGTGAAAATCAATGCGCCCATCACCACTGGGAACCAGCCGCCATCTGCAAACTTCAATAAACAGGCGCTCATAAACATCACATCATTGCCCGCCAGGATGAGCGTGAGCGGCACCACCAGCCATTTGTTCCACTTCCAGATGCGTGTCATCACCACATACAGCAGCAAGGTTGCCATCAACATCGTCATCGTCACGGCGATGCCGTAAGCAGCGGCAAGGTTATCCGAGGTTTTGAAGGCAACCACCAGCCCGATAATCGTGACCAACATGAGCCAATTAACGAACGGCACATAAATTTGGCCAGCTTCTTTATCATTGGTATAGATGATGGCAAAGCGCGGTAAATAGCCAAGCTGGATGGCTTGTTTGGTCATACTGTAAGCGCCTGAAATCACCGCTTGCGAAGCGATCACGGTGGCGGCTGTTGCCAAGCAGATCATCGGGATCAGGCCCCAGTTGGGCACCATCAGATAAAACGGATTTTTAACAGCGGCCGGGTCAGCCAGCACCAACGCACCCTGACCAAAATAATTAATCAGCAAAGCAGGCCACACCATAATGAACCACGCATAGCGTATTGGCTTCCGGCCAAAGTGACCCATGTCGGCATAAAGCGCTTCGGCGCCGGTCACGCACAACACCACCGAGCCTAGCACCACGAAAGCATGGAATTGATGATTGATTAAAAACTGAAAACTATAAATCGGGTTGATCGCGGCGAGTACGCCAGGATTTTTAGCAACCTGCACAATGCCCAACGCAAAAATAACCACGAACCACAAGACCATGGTGGGGCCGAAAAATTTCCCGATGGTGGAGGTGCCATGACGCTGGATCGCAAACAGGGCAATCAAAATGCCGATCACAATCGGAATAATGTAAGCATCAAGCGCCGGTGACACCACCTTTAAACCCTCAACCGCCGACAGCACCGATACCGCCGGCGTAATCACCGCATCGCCAAAAAACATCGCCGCGCCAAAAATACCCAGTGCCACCACCCACCAGCGGCTGCGTGAGCTATAGGGATAGCAACGCTGCGCGAGCGCGGTCAGTGCCAGAATGCCCCCTTCACCCTTGTTATCTGCGCGCATCATGAAAATCAGATATTTAACCGTCACCAGCGTCATCAGTGACCAGAACATCAATGACAAAATACCCAGCACTGACGCTTCCGTGAGCGGGATGCCGTGTTCCGGATTGAACGATTCCTTCAACGCATAAAGCGGGCTGGTACCGATGTCGCCAAAGACAACACCGATCGCGCCTACGGTCAATGCGCTAAGTTTTTGTTTGGAATTATTCATAGGTCGAGGCAGCAAGATCGCACGCTGCCGATAAAGGCGCGGGGATTATTGTTCGGGCGACTGGTGCAACGCCGCGGATGGTTTCTAGATACACGTTTTAGGGGGTAATGACTAAAGCTGATCAAGCAAATGCATTTTATTTACAGCAGATCATGAAGCATACGCACATCACATCAAACCAGTTTGCCTATTGGCGCGGCGAAACTATGCTGCGGCGCAACATGAATGTCAAGTCTCACCGGTCAACTAAGCGTTAAAAATCCCTGAATTTGAGTAAAAGTGAAAATAAAACAACTGCTTATAGTTGAACTCAAGCTGAACTCAAAACGGGCTTTCTGCTTTTGTAAAGGTCATGTTCGGGGTGATGTGTGGTTGACAAAACCAGCCTTCAGTGCCAATATTCGCGCCCTTGTACAGTATATGTTGCAAGCAGCAAGTTTGGCCGATTAGCTCAGCTGGTTAGAGCGACGGAATCATAATCC
>JAYWCO010000042.1:0-4900 GCA_043780475.1 Burkholderiales bacterium
TTCTTCTTATCTGCAGTCATGATTCGCGGACTGGAAACAACCTTGCCGCGATTTTCTGATTCCAAGGCAGATAGTTCAAGATTAATAATATTACCGTTGCCTAAGTTCAGGATAGTCATTGCCAATGCGCCTGCAGCACCAGCGACTGGCAAGTTAACATTTAAGTCGCCGGATGGAATTCCTCCGTTCGCAATGGCGCTTGTTGTGCCTAAATTAGCACCAATACCAACATTACGGCCGTTGGACGTGAAGCCTGATCCGCTACCAAATCTTGCGCCAAGTTCACGGCCATATTTGTCATCGGCGATTACAATACGTGCTTCGATCAACACCTGCCGAACCGGCACATCAAGCTGACTGATTAAACGACGCACCTCTTCGAGGCGGGAAGGCACATCCTGCACAAATAAGGTGTTGGTTCGCGCGTCGGTGGTGGCAGAGCCGCGCTTGGACAGAATCTTTTGGGTACCACCTGATAATAAGGTTTGAACATCCGATGCTTTTGCGTAAGAAATGACAAAACTTTCGGTGCGTAATGGCTCTAGCTCAATAATTTGCTGCTTGGCTTCAAGCTCCAATTTCTCTTTTGTCGCGAGCTCATCGGAGGGAGCAATCAAAACAACATTGCCGTTCTTGCGCTTGGATAAGCCTTTTGATTGCAAAATAATATCGAGCGCTTGATCCCAGGGCACGTCTTTCAAGCGCAGCGTTAAATTGCCGCCTACCGTATCGCTGGCAATGATATTGAGTCCTGTGAAATCAGCGATCACCTGCAGCAGTGCGCGCACCTCAACGGCTTGGAAATTTAGCGTCAGCTTTTCGCCGCTGTAGCCGGCCGTTTGCACCAGTTTGTTGGGGTCTTCTTTGATCGGTTTAATCTCAACAATAAATTGGGTGTCTGTTTGGTACGCAGAGTATTCCCACAATCCAGCCGGCGTAATAAGTAGTCTTGCATTGCCACCCTGATCCAGCACATCTACGGTTTTAACGGGCGTTGCGTAATCATTAACATCCAGGCGGCGAACCAGGTTTCTCGGCATATTGGTGTTGGCGAAATCAACAATGACACTTCTGCCTTGCAAGCGAATATCAATCCCGATGCCCGGAGAGGAAAGATCAACAATGACGCGACCCTCGCCGTTACTGCCGCGGCGAAAATCAACATCTTTAATGCTCTGCCTGACGGCAGCTGACGCCGGTGCGGGCTCGGCAAACTTGGTGACGGGCGCGACATCTTTAATCACCGTTTGCGATGCGGCATCTATCGTCATGAGCAGCGACTTGCCTTCGAGTGCGGCGGTGTAAGTCAGGGTACGCGATAAATTAAAAACCATGCGAGTACGGTTGGTGGCTTCGATGACGCTGACCGAGCGAATATCGCTGTCGCCAATATCAACATTGCTTTTGCCCAAACCGTTAGCGGTATTAGAAAAATCCAGCACGATGCGCGCAGGATTGGTCACCGTGAATCCAATCGGGAGTGCCTTCAGGGGCTCTTTAAAGTTGATACGAACTACCATTTTACCGCTCTGCAATGCCGTCGTATTAATCGACTCCAGCAGATTTTTAGCCGTATCCTGTGCGGCCGCAGAAAAACTGACCGCCATCCCTAAAAACAAAATTGTGTATGTAATGTAGAGGCGTAATCGGTATAACTGGCTTAACAAAATACCATCGACGCGATCAACGTAGCGAGGGCGGTAAGACAGCTGGGGAATGGCTTGGGTATACATTATTTGCCTCCCGTTCCTTCCAACAGCGGAAGCACGCTTTCGCGCTCGGCCCAATCGCCGGCTGTATCTTGAACGATTTCTTTGAGTTTAATTTCAGTGTCAGTAACGTCGGTAATCAAGCCGAAGTTCTGGCCGAGATAATTACCCTTTTTGATGCGATACAACGTTTTTTCAGCACGTACTAAGGCATACATCACATTGCCTTGGATAATCGTGCCAACCATTTTTAGCTGCTCAAGCGGAAACGCCTCGAGCGGCTCTTTTCTTCGGTTCAAGTCTGGGGCCAAGCCGTTGGCGTTGGCATCCTGCTTAACAGTTAACTTGCGTGGACGGAAAGGGTCAGGCAAATCAAAGCCTTCATAGGAAAACGGCTGAAAAGGCTGAACTTGTGGCAACGGGTCGATGCGACGTGGCACCTTTTCGGAGTCTTTAACAAATTGTTTTAAATCAGCATAGCCCTCGCCGCAGGAGACAAGCAGAATAAGCGGCGCTATGAACAGCGCACCCTTCATAAATGAGGATGGTTTAAATGAAAAATGCTTATTAGCGAGGTGCTTCATTTGGCCCCCGTCTTGGCTTTATTCGAATCCCTAGCCGCTTTACGTTGCAACTCAATTTCATCCTGATCAAGGTAGCGGTAGGTCTTAGCCGTGGCTTCCATCGATAAGGCGCCATCTTTGAGCGTATCGACTTTAAGATCATTCAGTAAAACGATACGCGGCAGCTTGGAGATATCACTTGCGAACGCGCCCAAATCATGATAATTACCAACAACCTTTAAACTGATAGGTCGCTCGGCATAGAACTCAGTGAAATTTTCGGTAGGCGTTGGTTTGAACAGGTCGAACTGCAATCCGCGCCCCAGACCCGCTTGATTAATATCGATAATTAGCGCATCAACCTCAGACTTGGTGGGCAGTTGTTTTAGCAGCGCGCCAAAAGCTTGCTCGATTTCAGCGCGTTGTTGCTGGTAAGCCTCAAGATTAACCGCAAGGGTTTTCTTCTCGATAAACTTATTTTTAAGCTCCGTTTCTTTTTTCACTTCCTTGGAAAGATCTTCCAGTTGCCCCTGATAGAGCACAAAATAAAGGGTAACCAAAATAATCAGAAACAGGAAAATAAAAGCGGCGAGCCGGAATGGCCAAGGCCATCCACCCGGGCTTTTGAGATCAAGCTGTTTAAGGTCTTCTAACCATTTTTTCATACTTTTTTCTCCACCGGCTTAGCTGGGCCTTTGCCCGGCCCTGCTTTACTAGCGTCTGTTTTGGCGCGCTTGATGGAGAAGTCCAGCGCAAACTCATTGGCGCGCTGGTTGTTAACAGTAACAGCTTTAATTTCTACGTTGGCAGGCTTTTCAAGGTAGGGAGATGCTTCGATGTTGCGCATAAATGCGGCAACGCGCGCGCTCGACTGCGCATATCCGGTGACCGTAACTTTAATGCCTGCCTGTTTAATAGTTTTCAAATACAGACCTTCTGGCAGTTGACGCAATAATTGATCCAGCAGGTATACAGATTCGGAGCGATTAATCTGTAAGCCTTCAACGACTTGTTTTTTCGCTAGTAAAGAAGCTGTTTCTTCGCGAATTTTCTTAATTTCATCAATTTGTTTATCTACTTTTACGATTTCATCGTTGAGATATTTATTGCGGCCTTTCTGGTTCTCAATCTGGCTGTCAAAAACGAACCAGAGCAAACCGCCGATCGCCAGTGCAACGATTGCAAATAACGCCGCCAATGTGACGAACTGTTTTTGCCGCGCCTTGCGTTTTTCTTCGCGGTGGGGAAGTAGGTTTACGCGAATCATGCGGGGTCAAACCTTCTCATCGCGAGCCCGCACGCGACCATCAATGCCGGCGCATCAATCGTCAGCTGGCGCGGTTTAATTTTGGAGGACAACGCCATGTTTGCAAACGGATTAGCAACGACTGTATGAACCTGGGTGCGTTGCGCAACCATCTCCTCGAGCCCGTCAAGCGTAGCGCAGCCGCCAGAAATAATGACATGATCCACTTTATTAAACTGGGTGGACGTATAAAAAAACTGCAGTGCGCGCGTAATTTCCAGCACGACCTTTTCGTTAAATGGATGCAAAACATCCGGCCCGTAATTGTCAGGCAATCCGCCAGATTTTTTGGCCACCTCGGCCTCCTCAATGGGCATGCCGAACTGACGGGAAATATCCTGCGTCAGTTGATAACCGCCCAATTGCTGCTCTCGCGAATAAATTTGCTGGTCTTCGTGCATCACAATGACGCGGGTGGTTTGGGCGCCAACATCAACAATAGCCGTAATATCTTTACTTTCAATGCCGGTGGCAGCGCCTTTCATCATATCGAAGGCGGTTAATGCGGCATATGACTCAACATCCATGACGGTTGTTTTAAGTCCTGCTGCCTCGGCCACGGCGACACGGTCTTCGATTTTCTCTTTGCGTGACGCCGCAATCAACACCTCAACCTCTTCATCGCTGTTGGGTGCTGGACCGAGCACTTGAAAATCTAGGTTTACCTCATCTAGGCTAAACGGGATGTATTGATTTGCTTCGGACTGGACCTGGTATTCCATATCCTCTTCGCGCTGGTTACCCGCCAAAATTACTTTTTTGGTAATAACCGCTGCAGAAGGTAGTGCCAGCGCGATATTCTTGATGCGCGTGGCCATGAGCTTATGAGCGCGCTTCATAACATCGCCAGCAGCCTCTATATTGGCAATATTGCCATCGGTGACGGTATCTTTGGGGAGCGGCTCAATGACATAGCGCTCTACTCGATAAAGACCTTTGCCCGCATCGGCAATTTCGACCATCTTAATAAAGGACGAACTAATGTCGACCCCAATTAATGGCGGCGTTTTAGCCCTTAAGAACTCGAACTGTGAAGCCAGTTTTTCTTTCAGCATGGGGAACGGACGGCTCTTTTATTGATCGGAACTTACGGCCCACTACGTACAAATTACATTAAATGCTAGCAACAACCACAAGAGCTGTAAAGCTTTTTCTGCGAAAGCTCGAAATTGCTTTAATTGTGCATGAGTTACCATCAACACGTACATTAATTTTATGGCGGCAAGTTCGAGGAGCACTTTTTTGCCTCATTTTGGGCTGTTATGAGTCATAAAGTTGACGGATTTCGTTAGGGTTACGAGCGCCACCCCCGATATAATTAG
>JAYWCO010000043.1:0-1820 GCA_043780475.1 Burkholderiales bacterium
GCCATTAACGGTTCTCACGTTGCCTGGCTTCACATCTTTCGCCATCACTGCTGCAGGTACAACGTGATAGGTCAAAATGCCGGCTAATTTAGCTTTGTCCTTCAATAATGCTTCCACGGTGCCGGCTGGCAATTTCGCAAACGCTGCGTCTGTGGGTGCGAACACGGTAAATGGGCCTTTACCTTTTAACGTGTCAACCAAGCCTGCGGCCTGAATAGCGGTTACCAGCGTTTTGAAAGACCCGGCAGCAACAGCAGTATCGACAATATCCTTTGCCTGAGCAGACGCGCCCGCAGCAATAAACATGGATGAGGCAACGGCAAGCGACGCCAGCGTGGAGCGAGTAATAGCATTGAGTGCAAATTTCATTTGAATCTCCTTAGGGTTGGTGTGTCTGTGAAAATGTCTATGAAACGTATCTATGCAACTATTTGTAAAACAATATGGCTAGAAAACGTTCAGTTGATGGTGCGGTAAAAGTGCATCAACATAATTCTTAGACGTGGATTTTCTGAAAAGTTAAAGCAACTTCGCAAATCCTACTAACGCAAATAAGGCAAAATTAATCATGCGTAGACATCATCAGTTCATCGCGACCTGCAGCGTTTATTACCGATATGTTCAAAACTTTTACTTATGCGTATTATTGATAAAATATCCTATAAAAAACAAACGTTTAGCCTTCGCGAGAATGCAATTCTCGCCGCGGCACATCGCCTGCTGGCGCAAAAAGGCTTTGATTTGATGACCATGGATGAGATCGCCGCCGATGTCGGCATCGCCAAACCAAGCCTCTACAAGCACTTTGTCTCCAAGGAACAACTGGTTGGGGCGGCGATGATTCGACTGATCGACGGCGCATTGGATTTTATCGATCAGATTCCCGCGACCGAATCCCCAATGGTCAAAATGAAATCCATCCTCAACTGGGCGCTGCAGGTGCGCCTAAGCGGTGGTTTGCCCTTCTTACCAGCAACCAGCCCGCTCGTGCGCGAAATGCTCCTCAAAAATATTCGCTATGTCAGCAAACTATTGAAACTGAATTCGCGGGTCGCCGCCATGGTGCAAAACGCCAGGCAAACCGGCGAACTGCGCAGTGATATACCGGATGACGTGATTTTGTTCAGCTTTTATGCGCGTTCGTGCGACCCGGCAATCGATTTTTTAAGGCTTTACTCCAAGCTCGATAATGAAGCCATCATCGCCCACATTACGAGCAGCTGCTTCGACGGCCTCGCCCAGCCGATAGCGATGGGTAAGAAAGGTGATGCGCGTTTGAGCATTGGCAGTGCTGCCCGTGATGCAAGTTGCCCACGCGCACCAGCGGGTCAGCCATGAAGACAGCAAATCCGGTGCTAGCCTCGCAAATCACGCGCCCGCAGTCCGCGTTTAGCTTGATCGAGATTATGGTGGTGGTCGCGATCATCGCGATTCTGGCCACGATGGCGGTCCCTTCGCTTTACCGAACCGTCATTCGCCAACAGATAACCGACAGCATGCCACTGGCCGCTCTGGCGCGAAATGGCGTCGCCGTGTTCTATCGGCGCGAAGGCAAAAATGCCCGCTGATAACGAGGCCGCGGGTACACCGCCCGCGAAAAAGATCATTGGCAATTTTGTCACCCGCGTGTCGGTCGCGGATGGCGCAGTGACGATGACATTCGGTAACAGCGCCTACGCTTCAATAAAAGGCAAACAACTCACCTGGCGGCCCGCGATTGTAGTGGATGCGCCAACGGTGCCGATCGCATGGGTGTGTGGCGACAAAAAGCCGCCGGAGGGTATGACGGCACAGGGACGGGATGAAACCACCCTCGCCGC
>JAYWCO010000044.1:0-10516 GCA_043780475.1 Burkholderiales bacterium
ACGTCTTTAACGGTGACGGAATAGCGGATTTCATCGATGCGCGATTGCGGCGGCGGCGGCAGCGGCACTTGACGTACCGGCTGCGGGATAGAGGCGGATGACTTAGCGCCGGGTTTGGCTGAATCATTTGTATCGCTGCGTAAGTGGCCATCCAGCTTGGCCACGGGTGCGGTGCCACAGGCTGCCAAACTGGCGGCAGTCACCATCAGCAACGGCGTTAACGCCGATGTAAACGATACGCCGCGCGACTGTTTGGTCGCAGGCTTGATTGAAACCTGCTTACCTAATGCTGTGCGAGCTAGTACTCGTGTCAACACAGATAGCCCCCCGGAAGATGTGTTAAATAAAATTCGATGCAATGAATTAAGCATGTGTTTATCGTTAGCGTCGCTCGGTTTTATGCACGATTGCATCGCGTGTGCGTCAGTTCCAAAACGCCCATTAATTTTGCAGTGCAGCCTCATGCAGGATGCCTGCTCCAACTTCTTTATAAGGCGATTAGCCAATAAAAGCAATGGCTTGTCGGCAATATCGCCAAAATTACTTTAAACGGTTCGCACATTTATAACCTTTCGCCTGCCTCTGCTTATTGGCCGGGGCGGATATCGTCTCGAATCGCTTGTAGCGAACGGGCGTATGGGTTGAATTTCAGCAGCTTGGACGGCAGGCGTGCAATTTCGCCATTGGCATCTGCGCGCTCGGTGTAATTGCCGTAAAGCACGCTGACCCGCGGGTTATCCTCGGTGCCCGCAGGATAAACCATAATTCGATCCGGATTTAGCTCTTTGGCGACCACGCGCAAATAATTTTCGATGGCTGATTTTTCGCGCGCATCGGCGGTCATGAGCTGGATGGCGTAATGCGACGTCTTCAAGGCCTTCAATCGTGTCAAGTCAGCCTGCATACGCGTGCCGAGCCAGCCTTTTTCAATAGGGCCGCCACGAACCGGTGCGTCCGCCGGAACGCCAGCAGTTTGAGCTAAAGATGGGCTTACCGGCTTAGCCAACGTGAATGTTGTTAAGGTCTCAGCGGCCTTGAGTGTGCTCAATTCGCTTGGTAATTGAGCTGATACCGGGCCTGGCGCCATGACCGTTGTATCCCTAGTGGCGGTAGTAGTAACGGCGGCAGCGGCGGCGGGGGGTGTAAGGGACGCTACCGTTGAACCAGATTGCGCCGCACCGGTAATCGGCTTAATCACCGGTGCGGCGTGGTTTGTAGCTGACAGATCAGGCTGCAGGGAAAAACGCCCGGCCACAAAGCCGATGGCCATACCGACCAGTAACGCCACTATCGCCACGATCCACAGCCGCCGCGAACGATGAGCGGTCTGCGGCAGCAGAATTTGGGTATCACTAATGGCTGCCCGCACATGATCCGCCGTGACGGTGTGGGTTCCGCCCGCATAGGCTGCCAGCAAAGTTTTATCCGCATAAATATTAATGCGACGGGTTAATCCTTCCGACGCGTCGGCAATTAATTTCAATGCTTCCTGGCCGAATAAATCAGGGCCTTTATAACCCGCAGCACGTACCCGAAAATTTAAATAATCCTTGATATCGCGTGCCGGCAGGGGCAGCAAATTAAAGCTGTGGGTGATACGTTCTTTTAATTGCCGCATATTGGGCAAGGATAAATGCTGATCGAGTTCGGGCTGACCAAACAGAACTATTTGCATCAATTTATCGTGGCTGGTCTCGAGGTTGGACAGCAGCCGAATTTGCTCCAAGGTCTCCAACGGCATCGCGTGAGCTTCGTCAATCAGGGCCACGACCTGTTTGCCCTGCGCGTGAATATCGATTAACCGCTCTTGCAGCGCACGGACTAATTTGGTGGTGTTGCCGCCTTGCGTATCAATGCCTAAATCATCGGCAATAACGGCTAATAACTCATCGCGCGAAAGCGACGGCACGGCTAAATAAATGGTCTCAACTGTATCGGGCAACCGTTCCATCAGCACGCGGCAGAGCATGGTTTTCCCCGCACCAACTTCACCCGTTACTTTAACCATGCCCTCGCCACTGGTAATGGCATACATCAATGCTTCGAGGGTTTCGCCACGGTTTGCACCCGCGAAAAAAAACTCGGTATGCGGCGTGATTTTGAACGGGGCCTCGGTGAAACCAAAGTGCTCAAGATACATCGTCATGATTTTAAAATTCTAGGGTGCGCCAGTTTAGGGTTTGCTCAAAATATTTGCTTAGCGCTAGCAGCGCCATATTTGAAGCGGTATTTCCATACTCATTTAGAATAATTCATAGCACTTTATCATTGCGCAATGTGCTGCGATGGTTCTGCAATTATCCAGTTTTTCCGCCGCCGGGTCGCAACGCATCCAAGCGGCTATACAAGGTTGAACGCGACATCCCCAGCACCCGCGCAGCTTGGGACATATTGCCCTGCGCAATGGCGATGGCTGCATCGATATACTGAAGCTCAACTTCGCGAAGTTTTATATCAAGGCTAAATAAAGCGCTTTTTTCGATCTCAGCGCGCGCATCAACCTGGCTGCTGTCCGTGCCCCCAATTGTGCCCCCAATTGTCGCTGCGCTCTCAACCGCCGGGAACGATTCAAATTCCAATAATAGATCAGACAAGCCGACGGTGTAGCCCGCGTATTTAGCCGTCAGGCGAATCACGATATTTTTGAGCTCCCGGACATTTCCGGGGAAAGGGTACGACAACCAGGCCGCGCGCGCCGGCATATCCAGATCGAATGGCTGCGTTGGTTTCGTTGGCGAATGGGACGGTGCATAGTTGGCAAGATAGCTGGCGGCATACTGCACGCGATAGTGTTCCATCAGCTTGAGTTTATCGTCACCCAGCTCGCGCAAGGGCGGCATCAGCACCGAAAATACGGACAGCCGATGATAAAGATCGCCGCGAAACCGGCCCGCTTTAACCTCGGTTTTTAGATCGCGATTGGTTGCCGCGACGATGCGCGCACGAGATTGTCGTGATTGCGTCTCACCAACGCGCTGAAATTCACCGTTCTCCAGTACCCGCAATAATTTGGGTTGCAACTCTAATGGCAATTCACCGATTTCATCCAAAAATAAAGTGCCTTCACCTGCATCTTCAAAATAACCGGTTTTTGCCGCAGCCGCACCGGTGAATGCGCCTTTGGCATACCCAAATAAGGTGGGCTCCACCAGGCTGGCTGAAATAGCCGCACAGTTAAGTGCTAAAAACGGTAATTTGGCGCGGGGGCTTAGGTCATGCAGGGCTCTGGCCACGCGCTCTTTGC
This sequence comes from Burkholderiales bacterium, assembly GCA_043780475.1. Classification (GTDB taxonomy): domain Bacteria; phylum Pseudomonadota; class Gammaproteobacteria; order Burkholderiales; family Usitatibacteraceae; genus UKL13-2. The sequence goes on from JAYWCO010000044.1 coordinate 3,245, forward strand.
CACTGCCTGATTCACCTTCAATCAAGGCGGGAAAGGTAGATGAGGCATAAAGATCAATTTGATTTTTCAATTTACGCATCGGCATACTGTCGCCGATGAGGCCGTGTCGGGCATCATCATGTTCGGCGGCGTCTTCGGCTTTTTGCCCAGCCAGAGCGGCCAGCAGCAGGCGTTTTAAATGGCCGGGCTCGCAGGGTTTGGGCACCAGATCCGCCGCGCCGAGCGCGCGGGCGCGACGCGCATTGGATTCCTCGTTTTGTCCGGACAGCACCAAAATACGGATGTCCGCTGCCCACGCCAATAAATCGCCGACCAGCTTGAAACCTTCTATCGGCGAGTCCGGAAACGGCGGAAGCCCCAGATCGATCAACGCGAGCGCAGGCTTAAACGCACCGCTCTTGAGAAGCGCCATAGCTTCGCCGCGAGAGCTTCGGGACTGAACCACAAAATCAGCGGCCAGCACAAACGACAGGCTCTCGCCTATCAGCGGATCATCGTCGACGATGAGCAGCTTGGGTTTAGGGTGGATCAAGACTGGCGATGCGAGCGACACGTATTATTTCGTATTATTTATATCGTTCAAGAAAAGACGAAAGGGCAAAAGGACAAGTGTGAGGTATGGTAAGTGGTATGCGCGATTATAGGCAATATAGAATACCTCGCGGGTTAAATCGATTTCACACTGCCTCCGTTCCGGCCTCCCCGGCTCCAGCAGTGTTAAGATATATTCGTGTTACGAAACGTACTCATACATTTGCGGTTAATACATATGAGGAAATCATCAACTGCATTGTGAATCCAATCCACTTTGCTCTATAGTTGCGCGCATAGCGCTTGGAACGGCTTGTCTCTGGAGGCTGAGCACGCAAAGAACGTTAAGAATCACACGGTCATATCCGGCACACCACATCTGCCCCCACCCCCAAATAACGGTTCTACACTTTGTCCACCCTGCCCGATACTCCTCTTGTCGATATTGAAAACGTCGATTTTGCTTATGGCAAGCGCGCCATCCTGAAAGGCATCAGCCTGACGGTGCCACGCGGCAAGGTTGTCGCCATTATGGGCGGCTCCGGCTGCGGTAAAACCACGCTACTGCGCCTGATTGGCGGCCAGTTAATCGCCTCAAAGGGATCGGTGCGCGTCAATAATCAGGACGTCGCCTCACTGGATCGTGAAGGCATGTACCAAATGCGCCGAAAAATGGGCATGTTGTTTCAATTCGGCGCGTTGTTTACCGATATGAATGTGTTTGACAATATTGCATTCCAGCTGCGCGAGCACACTGAGCTACCCGAAGATATGATCCGCGATCTGGTGTTGATGAAGCTCAATGCCGTTGGTTTGCGCGGCACCGCGAAACTATTTCCATCCGAATTATCCGGCGGCATGGCGCGCCGGGTTGCGCTCGCTCGCGCGGCCGTGCTGGACCCGACCCTGATTATGTATGACGAGCCATTTGCGGGGCTTGATCCTATTTCGCTCGCGGTGGTAGGACAGACCATTCGCAAACTAAATGATGCACTGGGCGCCACCTCCATTGTTGTTACCCACGATGTTGTAGAGTCGTTGCAAATTGTCGACTATCTGTATTTCATCTCGGATGGCAAAATTGTCGGGCAGGGCACGCCCGTTGAAATCCGCGCTTCCACTGAGCCGTACGTAAAGCAGTTTGTGCATGCAGAAATGGATGGACCCGTACCATTCCACTACCCGGCCAAAAATTATGCGGTCGATTTGAATCTGACCGCATCCCGCTCGCTAACCAAGCCCGCAATATGATTACGCAAAACCTTATTAAAGCCGTACAAAATTTGGGCGCGCGCGGGATTGAGACCATTTGGCGCGGCGGTGCGATGGCGCGTTTTTTTTGGCTAGTCCTGACGCAATCGGGTATGAGCTTTCGCCGCATTGGCTTGTCGATCCGCGAAATCTATTTTTCGGGCGTGATGTCACTGGTGATTATCATGGTGTCGGGCCTCTTTATTGGCATGGTGCTGGGCCTGCAAGGCTTTGAAACCCTGCAAAAATATGGCGCCGAAGAGACCATGGGGGTGTTAGTAGCACTTTCTCTGGTACGGGAGTTAGGGCCGGTGGTCACGGCACTATTGTTTGCCAGCCGCGCCGGTTCCGCGATTACCGCCGAAATTGGTTTAATGAAAGCAACTGAACAATTAAAAGCGATGGATATGATGGCAGTTGACCCGATCGCCCGGGTCGTTGCGCCACGCTTTTGGGCAGGCGTTATTTCGATGCCCCTGCTGGCTGCGCTATTCTCCTCCATGGGTATTTTTGGCGGCTACATTGTAGGCACCGTGCTGGTGGGCATTGATTCCGGCGTGTTTTGGAGCAATATGCAAGCAGCGGTAGATTTTCGCTACGATGTGATGAGCGGCATTGTGAAATCGATTGTGTTTGGTATTGCGATTTCAGTGATTGCAACCTTTGAAGGCTTCGATGCCGAGCCGACGGCAGAAGGTGTCTCGCGTGCGACCACGCGAACCGTCGTGACTTCCGCGCTTACCGTGTTAGCACTCGATTTAATGCTGACCGGATTCATGTTGCGATCGCTGTAAAATTTTGTAGTTTATTTAGCCAGCAATATTCACCACCACACTCACCAAGACGGAAAATGGTATGGAACGTAAAACAATGGATTTCTGGGTTGGCCTCTTCATTTTGATGGGGTTCGCGGCACTGCTGATGCTGGCATTGCGCGTCAGCATCGGCAGCGACCATGTCGAAAATACCTATGTCGTCGAGGCGCGATTTGAAAATATTGGCGGCCTTAAAGCCAAAGCGCCGGTTAAAAGCGCGGGCGTACTGATTGGGCGTGTGACCAATATTCAATTTGACAACGAAAAATTTCAGGCCGTTGCTACCTTGACCCTCGACAATCGATACAGCTTCCCCAAAGACAGTAGCGCATCCATCTTGACCTCCGGTTTGCTGGGCGAAGTCTATGTTGGGCTTGACGCGGGCGGCGATGATAAAAAGCTCGTCGCAGGCGATAAAATTAAGCTCACCCAGTCGGCAGTAGTGCTTGAGCGACTGATCGGACAATTAATGTTTGGCAAAGCAGCCGAAGGCGCAGACAAGAAGTAATTGCTAACATTTGTGTCTGGTGGCAAACACTGCCAAAGATAACGTAAACGTACCTATCCAGCCGCTCGTTAGTAGCGCGGTAGCATCCCTTTAATTCTCGAAAAGTGAATCAACCATGTTAAAACGAATTTTTACGGTGGCCAGTGTTGCAATCGCCTTAACCAGCAGTGCGACCGCGTTTGCGCAAACTGCGCCGGATGAAATTGTGCGTAAAAGCACATCAGATATTTTGGCGGCGATTAAAGCAGACAAAGACTTGATCGCAGGCGATCAAAAGAAAATCGAGAAACTGGCAGAAGAAAAAGTACTGCCATATTTCAACTTTCCGCATATGACCCAGCTTGCCGTGGGTCGCAATTGGAAAGCCGCATCCGACATCCAAAAAGCCTCATTGACTGATCAATTTCGTACCTTGCTGGTTCGCACCTACTCAACCTCATTGACGCAATTTCGCAACCAGTCGATTGATGTGAAGCCGCTTAAAATGACCGCTGCAGAGACTGAGGTAGTAGTCAAAACCCAGGTAGTGCAGCCGGGTGGTCAGCCGATTCCGATTGATTACAGCATGGAAAAAATCGCTGAAGGCTGGAAAGTTTATGATGTGCTGATTGATGGCGTCTCACTGGTCACCAATTATCGCAGCTCGTTTAATACCGAAATCAATGCCACCGGTGTTGATGGTTTGATTAAATCGCTATCCGAGCGCAATGCAAAAAATGCTGCCAAGAAATAATCAGAAAACCAACGTGTCCGCAAATCTACAAAACAATCATTACAGCACTATCGTCGGCGAGACCTTAAAGCTCAGCGGTGCGCTTAATCTGACGAGCATACCTCGGCTGTTGAATGAGACTGCCATTTACGCGTCTCAGGCAAATCTGCCGGATTGCTTGTTGATTGATTTCGCTGACGTAACCGATATTGATTCATCTGGGGTTGCGTTGCTGCTACATTGGCGACGTGAGGCGCAAAAGCTGGGTAAAGCACTCCGCTATGTACATTTGCCCGCTAATTTATCATCGCTGGCCGATCTGTATGGTGTTGCTGATCTGATTCATTGCCCTTCCGGCAAAATCGGTAAAACCGGCAACCCAGACGAGCCTTGCGATGAAAGTGCCCAACATGAAAGCCTGCCCCAGCCTGATCCCGGCACTAAGCACTGAACACGTAACGCGCATCACCGACCACCTCGCATCCCTACTTCGCGCTAATCAATCAACACCCCCTCGTTTAGTTTTTCTGCTGCGCTAGCGCAGTGCACTCTCATGACTTATGCCATCGACGTTCAAAATGTCGAAAAACAATACGGTTCTTTTACTGCGCTTGCAGGGGTTTCGTTGCGCGTGGAAGAAGGTGAGTTTTTTGCGCTGCTAGGACCTAATGGCGCGGGCAAAACGACGCTCATCTCAACCCTGGCTGGCCTGACCCGGCCGAGTGCGGGTACGCTGCAGGTAATGGGACATGATGTGGTCGCCGATTATCAGGCAGCACGTCGCGCGCTGGGTATCGTGCCGCAGGAAATTGTGTTTGATCCGTTTTTTTCGGTACGCGAAACGCTGCAGTTTCAGGCGGGCTATTTCGGCATTGCGCGCAGTTCAGTACTCGATGCATGGATCGATGAGTTACTGGCCAAGTTGTCGCTCACGGATAAAGCCGATAAAAATATGCGTCAACTGTCGGGCGGCATGAAGCGGCGCGTGCTGGTTGCACAAGCGCTGGTGCATCGCCCACCAGTGATCGTGCTGGATGAGCCCACGGCTGGCGTGGACGTTGAATTGCGCCAGACCCTGTGGAGTTTTATACGTGAATTGAATACCAAGGGCCACACCATTTTGCTCACCACCCATTATCTGGAAGAAGCGCAGCAGCTCTGCACCCGTATCGCGATGATGAAGCTGGGCAAGATTGTGGCGATGGACACGACCGAGCATTTGCTGAATGCATTTTCGGAACGCGTATTGCGGGTGAAACTAGCTGGCGAATTACCGGCCTCACTGGTGCATTTGCGAACCAGGCAGGCAGGCAAAAACGAAAAAAACGAAAATGGCTGGCATTATTTTTCGATTCCCGATTACAACGAAGTCGAGGTGCTGCTGTCACGCATGCGCGAGGCCGGGGCCACCATCACCAATCTGGAAGTGACTGAGCCTGAGCTGGAAGCCGTATTCGTCAAGATCATGAACCATAGCTGCATGCCGGACGCTATGCAGCAAGGCGTGCGTAAATGATTGGCTTTCAAACCCTACTAAAAAAAGAAATTTTGCGGTTCTGGAAAGTGGCTTTTCAAACGGTCGCCGCGCCGGTCTTGACCGCGATGTTATATCTACTGATATTTGCCCACGTCATGGCGGGCTCCGCGGCCGCGTTCCCCGGCATTAACTATGAGCAGTTTCTGATTCCCGGTCTGGCGATGATGAGCATGCTGCAAAACGCGTTTGCCAATACCTCATCGTCACTGATTCAATCCAAAATCACCGGCAATATTTTATTCATCTTATTGCCGCCCCTAACCCCCTGGAATTTTTATGGCGCGTACGTGCTCGCCGCGGTGGTGCGCGGGCTGGCGGTGGGATTAGGCGTGTTTGCGGTGGGCATTTTTCTGGCGCATGTGCCTATACACAACATGGTCTGGATACTGGCGTTTGCGGTGCTCGGCAGCGCCATGATGGCGGCGCTGGGCGTAATCGCCGGGCTGTGGGCGGACAAGTTTGATCAGATCGCTGCCTTCCAGAATTTCATCATCATGCCGTTGACGTTTTTATCGGGTGTGTTTTATTCCATTCATTCTTTACCTGATTTTTGGCAGGGGCTGTCGCATCTCAATCCTTTTTTCTACATGATTGATGGTTTCCGCTATGGCTTTTTTGGTAAATCAGATGTTTCCGTCTGGTTATCCCTTGCAGTTACCGCAGGCGCATTTTTATGCCTTTCGGCAGTCACCTTGTCCCTGTTAAAATCAGGTTACAAGTTACGTCAATAATGCTGTCAATTCCGAAAGAAGCCCGTGGTTACGCCAGAACAAATTGAAGGTTATCTCCGCGCCAAGCTTGAGTGCCCGCATCTCTTTATCGAGGGTGACGGCGCGCATTTCCAGGCGGTCATCGTCTGCGAGGCTTTTGCAGGAAAATCACGCGTACAGCGACACCAGATTGTGTATGGCGCGCTGGGCGATCGGATGCGCGAAGAAATTCATGCGCTGTCGATGCAAACCCTGACCCCGCCTGAGTGGCACGCGTTACAAACTTAATAATCCGCTGCATTCGCTACCTGCATTATTCGCTCATAGGCTCCCATGCAAAAACTAAAAATTCGCGGCGGTTATCCGCTCAAAGGCGATGTCCGTATTTCCGGCGCTAAAAACGCGGCATTGCCGATTTTAGCAGCAAGCTTATTAACGGCAGAACCGCTGGTGCTGAACAATGTGCCGCAGTTAAACGATATCGACACCATGCTAAAGCTGCTCGCCGAAATGGGCGTCACCGCCGAGCGTAGCCCGGAAGCTGCAACCCTGCAGGCGAACAACCTCACCAACCTGGTCGCGTCCTATGACCTGGTGAAAACCATGCGTGCCTCGATTCTGGTGCTCGGCCCGCTGGTGGCGCGATTTGGTGAAGCGCGCGTGTCATTGCCCGGTGGTTGTGCCATCGGTGCGCGCCCGGTAGATTTGCACATCAAAGGTTTGGAAGCGATGGGGGCGATTATCACCATTGAGGCCGGCTATATTCATGCCAAAGCCAGCAGGCTACACGGCGCGCGTATTTTTATGGATACCGTAACTGTGACCGGCACTGAAAATTTATTGATGGCAGCGTGCCTGGCCGATGGCGTAACCACGCTTGAGAACGCAGCCTGTGAACCCGAGGTCGTGGATTTGGCTGAATGCCTGATTAAGATGGGCGCCAATATTCGCGGCCACGGTACGGATATTATTACCGTCGAAGGTGTGGCAGCGCTCCACGGCGCGCGTCACAGCGTCATGCCAGACCGAATTGAGACGGGTACATTTTTAGCCGCCGTGGCTGCCATGGGCACCGTCGGTGGCGAGGTGCGCATCACCCATGCACAGCCACGTTCACTCGATGCGGTGATCGAAAAATTACGCGGCGCGGGGGTTGAGATTGTTACCACGGCGGACGAGATTCGCGTCAGCATGCATCAACGCAGCAC
>JAYWCO010000045.1:0-5884 GCA_043780475.1 Burkholderiales bacterium
TGATCGAAATGAGACTTCCAAACCCGATTCGACCTGAATGGTGTCCGCAGAAAGTGGTTCGAATTTACCCGTGCTCAGTCCATGCATATGCGGCATGAAAATTCCTAATTTGTGTTTAGAAAGTCGGCGTAGCATCTGCTGGACTTCTGGTAGATGGATTGCTTCCTGCGCCGTTTTCAACGATTGCGGTAGGCCGTTCATACTTCTTTTTGATACAGTTCCTGTGATCATGATGTTCTCCGGATGATATGTAGTTGACCCATTTAATTTGGCAGCGTTAATAGCCAAGTACATTTTGTCCGAGTCAGGAATGCGCTCTCAACAACAAGTACCTACCAGTAATTAAAGCTAGGGCTTTCCAGGCATCAGTTTGCTCGTTAGTTCATCATTGGCTGAATCGGCAGGCGCAGTTGCAGCATTGGCATCGGGAACAGCCGTCGGTGCCGAGGGCATAGAAGACGTTGCCGCAGATACGGCATCTGGCGCCGCGGGTACGACCGCTAGCGGCGTTGAAGGGGTTTTTGACGCAGGCGTTGGAGGTGAGTCACCCGATACCGCATGTCCTTGATGTCCTTTATGCTCTTTATCTCCTTCACGCCCGCTAGCTTTCGAGCCAGTAGCGGCGCTGTCTAATTCATACTGGCTCTGTCGAACGTCCAGCCGGATATCGGCGATCTCGAGTCGGGTTTCATCGTAGCGAACCGTGGCGTTTCCGGCAGCGTGGTTCACCGTGACACTCTCAACCCCCGGCACTTCGCCAATCCGTTTTTCCACACCTTCCACGCTTAATACCGACAGCATATCTTTAACGTCCATCACACTCGTTTTCATGTTGATTCCTTAATTTAACTGACACTCAAAAACCGCCATTACATGCTGATTACTTGACAAGCTGGCCATTTTCAAGATTTGATATATCGTAAGGAAACACGATATTTGCATCGACCTCAATCAGTCGCTTGTCCTTATGGATGTAATGCAGTCGGCCAAGAATGTCTTTGATGATGTTGATTCTCGCCAGATGCTTATCGTTAGCACGCACCAATGTCCAAGGCGCTGCCGCGTTGTGTGTACGCGCCAGCATCTCGTTTCGCGCTTTGCTGTATTCGCCCCAATATTTGATTGCCTGATCGTCAACCGGACTTGTTTTCCACTGCTTGAGCGGATTTGTTTTTCGATCTTTCAAACGCCGCTTTTGCTCATCTTTGCTAATGTCGAGATAGTATTTAATGAGCTTTACACCTGAGCGCACCAGCATGCTTTCAAAGTTGGGAACTGAAGCCAAGAACTCTTCATGCTCGGCTTTGGAACAAAAATTCATCACTCGCTCTACCCCGGCGCGGTTATACCAGCTTCGGTTAAACAGCACGAGTTCTTGAGCCGCCGGCAAATATGGCACATAGCGCTGGAAATACCAAGATGTACGGTCACGGTCCGAGGGTTTGCCAAGGGCAACGACACGCGTTTCGCGGGGACTTAGATGCTGAACAACGCGTTTAATCGTACCGTCTTTACCTGACGCATCTCTGCCCTCGAAAATGATCAGGATTTTGTCATTACATTTGATGAAATGCTGCTGAAGCTTGACGAGTTCTGCCTGCAGTTTGTGCAGAGTGCCCTTATAAACTTCGCTGGCAATTGTGGATGTATCCTCAGCGCTACCTTGCTTTTTAATTTTTTTGCTCATATTTTTTGCCTCACGAATCGTCGATACATAAAGTTATAAATGGGCACATAAACAAACCCCGCATATGCGCCATACAAAAAACTTTCAATGAGTCCAACAGCAAAGCCGACACCAGTAAGCCATTTGAACCCTGGCAATATTTGTTCAAGTAGCGAAACCATATGCAGGCTTGATGGCGTCACCATGCCATAGACCACACAAAACACGAATGTGAACGCTGCCCAAATAGCCAGCGACCAGGTCACAACTTTTATATTCAGCATGCTGTTACCTCTATTGAAAAACGAATGTTGTTGATATCAATACTTGCACGTCGGCGCTGGTTTTGACTCGCGTAGATCACCGTCTTTTTTGGCGGACTCGGCATCGTCGGTGTGATCATTGTGACCACCGTGCCCGCCATGGCCACCGTGGCCAAATAAATGCATGGCGATCATGCCAACGAGGAACAGCGCCCAAACCCAGTTTTGCGAAAGCCATTCCATGATTTGCTCCTTTACTTAATTTCACTTGCGATTGGCGCGAGATGTTTGGATTGATAAATGTCTGCGCGCGTCAACGGCAACGCAATCAACCCTTCACCTCTTTTTGAAGCAAGAATTTGATACACGCCAATCGCCCCGTTCTCAAATTGCACCGCACAACCCGCCATGTAAAGGCGCCACACGCGATATCTCGCTTCGCTCACATGGTTTAATGCCTCAACCCGGCGCGCTTCGAGACGGCGCACCCAATGGCGTAATGTCATCGCGTAATGCGCACGCAGCGCCTCCACATCGGCTATCTCGAAACCGTTAAGCTCCATTTCGCGTTGAACATTGCTCACGCAATCAAGCTCACCATCAGGGAAGACATAGCGCTGGATAAATTCGGTGCCGACGGTCCTACGTTTTCCCGTTTCGTTGTCGGTGATCCCATGGTTTAGAAATAGACCGCCTGGCTTAAGCACGCGATCCACGGCGCGGAAATAGATCGGCAGGTTCTTGAGGCCAACGTGCTCAAACATGCCGATGCTTGATACTTTGTCGTAAATTGCACGAGCGGGGAGATCTCGATAATCGCGCAATTCAACAGTTACCTGTTTCTCAAGCCCGAGATCGTGAATTTTGGTTTGAGCGTATTCAAACTGCTCACGACTCAAGGTAATGCCGTGCGCTTGTACGCCATAATTTTGCGCAGCCCAGCAAATCAGCGCACCCCAACCACAGCCAATATCCAGCAATCGTTCTCCTGCTTTTAACCGCAACTTCCGACAAATATGGTCAAGTTTGTTGCGTTGTGCCTGTTCCAGAGTCTCACTTGGATTAGTGAAATAAGCACAGGAGTAAACCATCTCATCGTCGAGCCACAGCCGGTAAAATTCATTTGATACATCGTAGTGAAAAGCGATGGCATGACGGTTGAGCGCTTTTGAATGCCCGCCCGATAGGCGCGCTGGTGTTGGCGATGAACAGCGAACCGATGTGATTCCGTCTTTCGTCAACGGCGCACCGTTGCTGCGGAACATCACTGCGGCCAACATCGAGAGGCGATCACGCGTTGACAACGTCAATGATTGCAAATGAGTCTTTTGCGTCAACAACGCATATAAATCACCTTCCACGTCAACTTCTCCGTAAAAGTACGCTTCCGCAAGCCGCAATAAATCAGGCCGCAAAGCCAAGTGGCGCAGCAACCCTGCGGCGTGAATAACAACTGTCGCAACCGGGCTATCTCGCCCAAGTGAAATCACTTGACCGTCCCACAAGCGCACACCAAGACTGCCGGTATAGCCGTTAAACAAGCGTTCAAAAACTTGCTTAATCTTCTGCGAATCAAGGCGGGATTCCTGTAGCGAGGCGACAGTTGTATTCATATGGTTCGACTCCCGAACGTCATGCAGGTTTAACTACAACAACCGCTCTTGCCTTGTGGCTTCTGCGCGGAGCTGCCGTCACTGAGCCCATAACCGGCACCTTGTACAACCGATTTCAGTTGTTCGTGAGTGGTAACGTGTTCGTCATAGCGAACCGAGGCCTCATGATCAGGCAGTGAGACGACAACGTCATGGACGCCGTTCACTGCCTTCAGCGCATGCGCGACTTTGCTGGAGCAGCCATCACAAGTCATGCCCGTTATGTTCAAAAGTTCATTTTTCATATTGATGCCTCTTTCTGTTTGATTGAATAAAACTACACAGTAAAATGTCGCAATTTATTAAGCCGCTATGGGTGCGGTGCAAATAAACTCGTGACGATGCAACGTCTCAACTCACTTGCTATCGCGCTCAAGTTTGGTTTTGCGTTCCTCGTACTCGACCGTGGTTACCTCGCCTGATGCATACCGGCGCTGCAATACCTCAAGCGGCGTTTCGCGTCGCCGACTAATCGAAACGGGTGTGATGGGCGTAAAAATCATCACTATCAACGACACCCAAAATAGCCACCAAATAAAATGCATTCCCCAAAAACTCCAGCCAACGTGATCCATGATTTATCTCCTAGGTTGAACGACACATATTTCTGTTCATAACTTTGCCGATTGCGCTATAAAATCATCGGCTTGTCCGGCAATTCATTCTGACCCACACCGGAAGCGGGGAAATGTTTGATAAGAAGTTGCGTGACCGCTTGAATGCCCGTGACGACGCCGCCCTCGTAGTTCGCTTGCTTAAAAGCAGTTTCCATATTGCGGCAAATGTTTACCCACTCTGCCGTATCGACCTTTTCGTTAATGCCGCGATCGGCAACGATTTCTATGTGCCGGTCAGCAAGCAAAAGAAAAATCAGCAACCCATTGTTATGCTGTGTATCCCATACTCGAAGTTGCGAAAAGACATCAAGCGCACGGGCTTTGCCGGATTGCCCTTCGAAAAGCGCTGAACCGTCCAATGCGCCTTCTACCGCGAAACGAATTTCTCCGATATGTGCGTTCTCGCTCGCTTTGATCGCTCTGTCGATTGCGCTTAATGTTTCACGCGGAAAGGCACGATTGACCTGCCAATGGGTAGTCAAGAGATGTTTTACGATGCGCATGATATTCATCTGCTACCACCGGCCCGTTGCGCCGCCGCCGCCGAAGCCACCACCACCGCCGCTGAACCCGCCGCCGCCAAAACCGCCCGTACCGAATCCGCCTCGATGGCCACCAATCCCGTGTCCTCCCATCCCGCCGCCAAGCAACGTAAACAAGAGCGCAATCACACCGGCTACTAAACCGATGGATAGCACGCCCGCAATAAGATATGCAACGAGCGCCACTGCTCCGCCGGTGACGAGCGCGCCCGGAAATCTACCCATCGCAGAACGCAACACGCCACCCATTACCATCGCAAGAATAAAAATGAGCGGCACATATTGTTGAATATTTAAAATATTGCCCGCAGGTCTGCCGCTAGGCTGCGGCAACGGTTCACCATCAACCACACGGATGATTTGATCAACTCCACTAACAACACCGCCGTAGAAATCGCCTTGTTGAAAACGTGGGGTAATGAGCTCACTAATGATCCGCTTACTGTTGGCGTCATTGAGTGCACCCTCCAGGCCGTAGCCCACCTCGATACGGACTGCCCGATCATTCTTGGCAATAACAAGAATTGCGCCATCGTCGATCTTCTTCCGCCCCAGTTTCCATAGCTCGGCAACGCGCAGTGCATATTCTTCAATCGTTTCCGGCGTAGTCGTGGGGACGATAAGAACCGCGAGCTGACTACCTTTTCTGGCCTCAAACGATAGAAGGGTTTGTTCCAGCGCAGCTTTTTGCTCCGACGTGAACGTAGCGGTCATGTCTGTGAGACGACCGGTCAACGGTGGTACTGCAACCGCTGCGCTGGCGGTAAATGACCAGCAAAGTACGATGGCCAGAATGGATGTTCTGGCGGTTTGGGCGGCGATCACTTGACTGGTACCTGAGTTGCGCCTTGAGGCTTGGGTAGAACGGGCGCAAAGTCTGCATTTGGCGCGGTGGAGATTTCTTTTTCATTTTCCACCGTGAAATTTGGTTTTGCTTTGTAGCCAAACACTATTGCTGTCAGATTGGAGGGAAAGGAGCGGATCGTACATGCGTTTAGGCTGAACATATTGACCAACGCTATGACGACCAAAAAACTACGCATTTGATACCCCTACTATTGGATTGAGTAACCCCTGACCGAATTTAGTATGGGGCGTACGCGGCAGAGGATATTGATATTTATCAAAGGTGAGTTAGGTTTCA
>JAYWCO010000046.1:0-4175 GCA_043780475.1 Burkholderiales bacterium
CCATGTCCACCGATTCTTCCCAGCCCAGCTTTTCGGGCGCTGCACCCGCAACCATGGCCGAAGCCAGCATTGATGCCGCGCGTGATGTCGCCAACATCACGAGGCAAGTCGCGCGTCGTCGCACCTTCGGCATTATTTCGCACCCTGATGCGGGTAAAACCACGCTGACTGAAAAGCTGCTGTTGTTCTCCGGCGCGATTCAGCAGGCCGGCACGGTGAAAGCGCGCAAAAGTTCGCGCCATGCGACCTCGGACTGGATGGAAATCGAAAAGCAGCGCGGCATTTCGGTGGCCAGCTCGGTGATGCAGTTTGAATATCAGGATCACGTCGTCAATCTGCTGGATACACCCGGCCACCAAGATTTCTCGGAAGATACTTATCGCGTGCTGACCGCGGTGGATTCGGCGCTGATGGTGATCGACGCCGCCAAGGGTGTGGAAACCCAAACGATCAAGCTGCTGAATGTCTGCCGCATGCGCGCCACGCCGATCATTACTTTCATGAACAAGATGGATCGCGAAACGCGCGATCCGCTAGAGTTGCTCGACGAAGTGGAATCGGTGCTGAAAATTCAGTGCGCACCGGTGACCTGGCCGATCGGCATGGGCAAAACCTTTCGCGGCGTTTATCATTTGCTGCGCGATGAAATTATGTTGTTCGAAGCAGGCGAAGATCGCAACACTGGTGAGTTTGAAATCATCAAAGGCATCGACAACCCGCGACTGGCCGCGATGTTTCCGATGGAAATTGAAGAGCTGAAAATGCAGGTGGAGCTGGTCAAAGGTGCATCGCATTCTTACGACCTTGAAGCATTTTTGGCGGGTAAGCAAACACCGGTATTTTTTGGCTCGGCCATTAATAATTTCGGGGTGCGCGAGATTTTAAAAGCGCTGCTCGATTGGGCACCTGCGCCGCGTCCTCGCGATGCGACCATACGCACCGTGGCCCCTGCCGAGCTGGCCTTCTCCGGCTTCGTCTTTAAAATTCAGGCGAATATGGATCCCTCCCACCGCGACCGTATCGCGTTCCTGCGGGTGTGCTCGGGCAAGTTTGAACGCGGCATGAAAATCAACCATCTACGCATCAATCGCGAGATTCGCGTCAGTAACGTCGTCACCTTTATGGCGGCGAGCCGGGAGCAGGTCGAGGTCGCTTATGCGGGCGATATTATTGGCCTGCCCAATCACGGCAATATGCAAATCGGCGATTCATTTTCCGAAGGCGAGCCGCTACAGTTCACCGGCATTCCGTATTTCGCGCCGGATTTTTTCCGTGCCGTGCGGATTCGTAATCCGCTCAAGGTTAAACAATTGCACAAAGGCTTGCAGCAGTTGGGCGAAGAAGGTGCGGTGCAGGTATTCAAGCCCGTCAGCGGTGGCGATTTAGTATTGGGCGCGGTCGGCGTGTTGCAGTTTGAAGTGGTCGCCAGCCGATTGCAAAACGAGTATGGGGTCGATGCTGTATTTGAAGGCACCAGCACCACCTGTGCGCGTTGGGTAACGGGCGAAGACAAACGCATGCTGGCGGATTTTGAAGATGCGCTGGCGCACAATGTCTCCTACGATGCGGCGCATAATCTGGCCTACCTCGCACCGAACAGTGTGAACCTGCAGCTCACCGAAGAACGCTGGCCCAAACTGACATTTCACACCACCCGTGAGCATGCGGTAAAGCTGGGCGCGTGACGGTTGCCAGCCGCGTTTGCTGTTGTGAAAGTGGCAAACCTTATGCGCCATGCTGTGGTCGTTTTATAGAAAAGGGTGAGCATGCACCGACCGCAGAAGATCTCATGCGCTCGCGCTACAGTGCGTATGTGTTGCAGCGCGAGCATTATTTACTGTCGACCTGGCATAGCAGTACGCGTCCGCCTACATTGCAGCTCGATCATGAAGCCGCGATGCAATGGTTGGGGCTGCATGTGAAGCGGCATGTAGTCGATGCAGAAGATAGCGATAAAGCCATGGTTGAATTTGTGGCGCGCTTCAAGACAGGCGGCGGACGCGCTGAGCGTTTACATGAAATCAGCCACTTTATTCGCGAGCAGGGCCGCTGGTTTTATGTGGATGGCGAACACCCCTAATCTATTGGCAGCAATCACCGTAATCACGTTAGAGAATCAAGGAACGCTCATGAACGATGTCGAGTACTACCTCACCGAAGAATATATCGAGCTGAACCATTTGCTGAAGCTGGCCGGCTTTGCCTCCAGCGGCGGTGGCGGCTCAGCGCTGGTGGTGCAGGGTTTGGTGACGGTAGATGGCAAACCTGAATCCCGCAAACGCAACAAGATTCGCGCGGGTCAGGTCGTGCGTTATCAAGGCGCGAGGATTTTTGTGTTGGCGCCGAAAGGTAGTTAGTCGCAAACACTATGGCGATTAAATCCACCATCTTCAAAGCCGAGCTGGCCGTCGCCGATATGGATCGCGGCTATTACGCCACGCATGAGCTGACCATTGCGCGGCATCCCTCCGAGACCGACGAGCGCATGATGGTGCGAGTGCTGGCGTTTGCGCTGCACGCTGAGGAATATCTGGAATTCGCCAAAGGCATTTCCACCGATCACGAACCCACCCTGTGGCGCAAAGATTTTACCGGTGCGATTCAGGATTGGATCGATGTCGGCCTGCCCGACGAGAAATGGTTACGCAAAGCCTGCGGGCGCTCAACCGCGGTCACTCTCTATACCTACGGCGGCAGCGCCGCCGAGATGTGGTGGAAGCAAAACGAATCGCTGGTCGCGAGACTGAATAATTTAGCGGTATACAACGTCCCGCAAGAAACCAGCAAAGCCCTCGCCAAATTAGCCGAACGCAATATGTCATTCAGCGCCAGTATCCAGGATGGTGCGATGATGTTTTCAAGCGATGCGGAAATGGTTTCGGTGGAGTTGGTGGCGTTTAAAACGATGGAGTGAAACGCTAGAGTTGGTGCGGCGATTGGGGCAGAAATGGCTGCACCCGTTCGGGTGTCTCCGGCGAAAGATGTCCACCAAACAAGGATTTTATCTTTCCGAATTTTTCGGGGCCTAAAAATTTCGTCATTCCGGCGCACCGTATGGTGTCTCCATCGAATGGCCGGAACCCAGTCCATTCCAAGTTTTTGGTTTATCAGGGGCTGGGTTTAGTTTTTCAGATTCTAAATGTGATGATGAAAGACTTGACTCTGCGTATGTAGCCAGGTTCACCAGCGTAGCTAAAGTCAGGTCTCGCTTTTTGCCAAATTACCCAAGCGTCTGCTAGCAAAACTCAAGACCTGACCCTAGAGCTGCAAAAAAAATAGCGGTTAAGGTGAAGGAAGAAGCCAAGGAAGTAAAGGCGAAAGTAACTAAGTGAAGTTGCGCTCAACTTGCTGGGGGCGCCACTCCTAGTGTTACGGGCTTTGTGGGATAACGAACAGACGGCGGCAGGTATAGACTTTAGACTCTCAGCTCAGCAATCCGGCATTTAAAGCCGTTTCCGACGATGCAGTTTGTGGATGCTCTATATTTTATCGATAAGGAAATCAATATGAAAACACTATCAGCATTTAGCATCACCATTGTCACTACGACAGCATTACTGGCCGGCTGCGCAGACATGCCTTCCAACCAACAGAATTATCCTTCGCAGAATTATTCCTCGCAGAATTATCCTTCACAGAATTACCGACAGCAGGGCGCGTCCTACGGCACAGTTGACCGGATCGAGCTCGTTAGAAGTGGCGACTCTAATAATGTGGCGGGCACTATCATTGGCGGCATCATCGGTGGGGTCATTGGTCACCAGATTGGTAGTGGCAATGGCAACACCGCTGCTACAGTCGCAGGTGCTGCGGGCGGTGCTTATGTTGGCAATCAGGTTCAGCAACGTCGGCGCAATGACAACGAGGCGTTTCGGGTAACAGTGCGTATGGATAACGGCTCATATCAAACCATTACCGAGGACAACATTACAGATTTGCGAACGGGTGACCGCGTCCGCCTTGATAGTAACGGCCTTTCCCGATATTAAAGCAATGCGATGAAGGCGCGGCGCATGACAGAAAAATCTGCCGTGCGCCGCGTGGTTTCAAGATATGCACTTAAAGTTCAATTAAACTCAGCTTTACTTCAAATCCCAGTCTAAAAATCCCATGATGAATGGCAAATGAATGGGGCGCCAGCGTACTTGAGGTTCTCAGCCCTTTTTGTGGCAAAG
>JAYWCO010000047.1:0-10441 GCA_043780475.1 Burkholderiales bacterium
ACCTGGATAGCGCGAACGATTTTGTGCGTGAGGCTGATGATGTGATGGCGCAGGGCTTGGGGGCATCAGATTTGTTGAACCCCATTATTACCTCGACCAACACTACGATTACACCGCTGTTTATTAATGCCAAATCCGGCATTGGCAATCAGCTGCTGCAAGTCGCCAAACTCATTGAAGCGCGCAGCACGATTGGTCTCAAGCGCCAGGTTTTTTTCGTCTCTATCGGCGGCTTCGATACCCACACCAACGAATTGAATACCCATAACAATCTTTATGGCCAGGTAGCACCTGCGTTGAAAGCGTTTTATGACGCCACTGTGCAAATGGGTGTTGCCAATCAGGTGACGACCTTTACCATGAGTGATTTTGGACGCACCTTAAAACAAGCGTCCGGCGGTGGCTCTGATCATGGCTGGGGTAATCATCAATTGATGATGGGCGGGGCGGTTAAAGGCGGTGATTTCTACGGCCAATTTCCCAATCATACCCTGGGCGGACCGGACGATTTATCGACCAATGGCCGCTTTATTCCCACCACCTCGGTGGATCAATATGGCGCGACGCTGGCTAAATGGTTTGGGGTTAGCGCCAGTGACCTCGCCACCGTATTCCCCAATATCGGGCGCTTTAGCAACACGGATCTGGGTTTCCTCGCGTAATCTAATCACGTTCAGCCGCGCGCTTTTATCTGTCTGATTCGCAACGCCCGCGTTTGATCCCCGGCCCGCTGGCCATCACTCATTCGCGGTACGGGCGAAATGATTGCCGCTAGCCCTTTGCCCTTTCTTGCTACAATCCGTCTGCAACCTCGTTTGATCGTCGCCAAGCTTATCCATTCATCACAACGCCGGTATAAGACTGAGTATTTAGCATTCAGCATCGGGTACTCAGTACTGAGTAGTAAAGGGAGAATATGAAAAAGACGGGATTTTGGTCGAAAGACTGGTTTTTTGCATTGGTGATTGTGCTGGTGATTTTTGGTCTCAGCAGAGCTACTTATTTTTTTGAGGCGCTTGAAACCAAAGCCTATGATTGGGGTGTTAATTTAACCTCGAAACAGCCTTCAGACCGAATCGCCATCATTGCCATTGATGATCAGTCGATTGCCAATATCGGTCGCTGGCCTTGGTCGCGTGAAGTTCACGCCAATATGATCGATAAGCTGGCCGATGCCAAAGCCAAAGTAATCGCCAATACCGTTTTTTTCTTTGAGCCACAAAAAGATCCCGGGCTGCTGTATGTGAACAAGCTGCTGGAGATCTACAATAAATCCGCCGGCATCACGCCGCCTACCGAAAACCTTTCCGCTTCTGCTACGCAGGCTACCGCGGCCACGTCAGCCATGCCGCCTGCCTCGGCTCTTGCGCCTGTCAATGCAGATATGGCGCAAATGGGCGTCATTTTGACCGAGGCTGAGCAGGCACTTAATACTGATCGGCGCCTCGCCAACAGCATCAAAAAAGCCGGGAATGTTTTACTACCCTTTTATGTTGATACCCGATTTACCCCGCCGGTTGGCCAACCGGACCAGCCCCCGCCTGATTACATGGGCAAAGATATGCTGGCTGCCAGCAGCGCCGGTAGTGCGGCCGGCGGCGTGCTGTATGGCATGCCCGGCGCGCAATTCCCGATTGATGCAATCGGCTCCGTCGCTGCCGGTATTGGTCATTTGGCCGAGGCCCCCGATACCGAGGGCGGTGTCCGGCGCGATGATGCCACCGTAGTTGATTATTTCGGTCAGCAGTACCCATCGTTTGCGATGATGGCGGCTGCAAAAAGTTTGAATCTTGGCGCGAAAGATATCAAGGTCACACCCGGTGAAGCGGTCGCTATCGGGACGCTCAGAATCGTGACTGACAATGATGGTTTGATGCTGCCGTATTTTTATAAAAATGTGGGTGATCGTCAGGCGATTCCGGTGGATTCATTTTTTGATGTGTATTCCGGCAAGATCCCCACGGCGAAATACAAAGACAAGATTGTGCTGATTGGCGCTACTGCGGCCGGGGTCAGCAATCCCTTGGCGACACCGATCGGCGCACTGCCACCGGTGGTGAAGCTGGCGCACGCCGTGTCATCGATTTTGCAGCAACAATTTTTCCGTGCACCGGCGTGGGCCAACTGGATATCGCTGTTAGCTTTTGTGTTGGTGGCGGCGTATTTGATTGCCATCCTGCCTAAACTTCGGGCCGGCCCGGCGGCCATGATTACGCTGGCTATTTTTGCTACGCTGCTGATCGTACATTTTGCGCTGATGATGGGGCCTGGCCTGTGGATCCGGCTGATGCTGCCTGCAGCACTATTGCTGATCGGCCATTTGCTGCTCACCACCAAGCGCTTCCTGATGACTGAGCGCGGCAAAGAGCAATCCGATGCTGCCGGTGCAGAATCCAACCGCATGCTCGGTCTCGCGTTTCAGCAGCAGGGCCAGCTTGATATGGCGTTTGATAAATTCCGCAAATGTCCGGTTGATGAGCCGCTGCTGGAAAATATTTATTCACTTGCGCTGGATTTTGAGCGGCGTCGTCAATTTAATAAAGCCGAATCTGCTTTCATGTATATCAACCAGCATGATCCAAAATTCCGCGATGTCGCTGAGCGCATGAATCGTGCAAAGGCGATGTCGGAAACTATCATTCTCGGTGGCTCATCGGCTGCGCGCAGCAATGCGGCCACCATGGTGCTCTCTGGTAGTGGCGAAAAACCGATGCTGGGCCGCTACCAAATCGACAAGGAATTAGGCAAGGGTGCGATGGGGGTGGTTTACCTCGGCAAAGACCCTAAAATTGGCCGTGAAGTCGCAATTAAAACCATGGCTTTGTCCGCTGAATTTGAAGGTGATGAGCTGCAGGAAGCCAAGGATCGATTCTTCCGTGAAGCGGAATCAGCGGGCAAGCTGGATCACCCGAATATCGTGCGAATCTTTGATGCAGGCGAAGAGCATGATCTCGCGTTCATCGCGATGGAATTTTTGAAAGGCAAGGATTTAGTGCCGTTCACCAAGAACCCGAATCTGCTGCCACTGGCGACGGTGTTATCGATTGTTGAACGCGTGGCCGAGGGCCTGGGGCACGCACATGGCATGAATATCGTGCACCGCGATATCAAGCCGGCCAACATCATGTATGACCCCGATGCGGACATGCCTAAAATAACCGACTTCGGGATTGCCCGTGTGACCGATTCATCGCGCACCAAAACCGGTATGGTGCTGGGCACGCCATCGTATATGTCGCCCGAACAATTGGCGGGCAAAAAAATCGATGGCCGTTCAGATTTATTTTCACTCGGCGTGACTTTGTATCAGCTTACCTGCGGCCGCCTGCCGTTTGAAGGTGAATCGATGACACAATTGATGTTTGCTATTGCTAATCAAGCTCATCCCAATATTCGCGAATACAACCCGGCTTTGCCGGATTGGATGCCGGATTTAATCGATATGGCGCTGGCTAAGAATTTTGACGAGCGGTTCCAGACCGGTGCACAATTTGCGGCTGCTATTCGGACTTATCGTCAGGTAGGTTGATGGTTAGTGGTTAAGGTTTAAGGATGCGATTACTGCTGATCGCCGCTGATTAGTTACCGCCATTCCGGAAACCCTGAAAAGCGCGCCGCACGGTGCGCTTTTTGTTTCTATAATCAACTTCCGTCGTTTCTTCCATTATTTTTGTGCTCAAAGCCATGCCGCTTACGAACCCCAGTGCCCGCCAGTCATTGCATCATCGCAGCATCCATGTGCGAGGCTATAAACGCGATGATGGGTTATTTGATATTGAAGGTCATCTTAACGATAGTAAAGACTTCGATTTCAAGCTGCAAAGCGGCTTAAGGCCCGCTGGTGAATCGGTTCACTCGATGTGGCTGCGTATCACCATTGATCGCGCACTCACCATTGTGGACGCAGAGGCGGTGTCGGAGGCAATGCCTTATGTGGGCTACTGCGATCAGGTCGTGCCTGATTATAAAAAACTGATCGGTTTGGCAATTCGTCCCGGATTTTCGAGCGACGTTAAAAAATTATTCAGTGGTACCCGTGGCTGTACCCATATTACGGATTTGATCAGCATGGTGGCGACCACCGCGTTTCAAACGCTGGCGGGTCAGATTCAACAGGCCCCTGAAACCATGCCCTTTCAGCTCGATAAATGTCACGCTCTGGCGCTGGATTCCCCTGCTGTGGCGCGTTTTTATCCGCAGTGGCATAAAGGCTAGCCAGCGATACAAACATGCCCAATCGTTTGGAAACCCCGCCCGGCTGGTAAAATGTGCCTAAATCAAAAAATCATTTAAAAACGCTTTAATCCTCAATCCTCACCACTCCGCCCCGCCTGACCAACCAGAAAGTCTTCCTCATGAACGTCCACGAATATCAAGGCAAAGAAATTTTGCGCAAATACGGTGTTGCCACACCCCGCGGCATTGCTTGTTTTTCGGTTGATGAAGCCGTCAAGGCAGCCGAAACATTAGGCGGCAAGGTATGGGTGGTTAAAGCCCAAATCCATGCGGGTGGGCGCGGCAAAGGCGGCGGCGTGAAAGTCGCCAAGTCAATCGACGAGGTGCGCGACTACGCCAGCAAAATACTCGGCATGACGCTCATCACCCACCAGACTGGCCCGGAAGGTCGTTTGGTCAAGCGCTTGCTGGTGGAAGAAGGGGCCGATATTAAAAAAGAACTCTACGTCGGCATGGTGGTTGATCGCGCCACCCAGCGCGTGACGCTGATGGCTTCATCCGAAGGCGGCATGGATATCGAGCATGTGGCCGAACACACCCCGGAGAAAATTTTCAAGGTATCGATTGATCCTGTCAAAGGGTTATCGGATGCGGAAGGTGATGAGATGTCGCGCAAAATTGGCGTGCCCGAGATTGCTGTGCCGCAAGCGCGCGCTTTCATGCAATCGCTGTATAAAGCGTTTGATGAAATCGATTGCTCGCTTGCCGAGATCAATCCGCTGATTTACACCGGCGACAACAAAGTGCTGGCGCTGGATGCGAAGCTGAATTTCGATGCCAACGCACTCTATCGCCACCCTGAAATCGTCGCCATGCGCGATCTGGATGAGGAAGATCCAGCCGAAGTGGAAGCCAGCAAATTTGATCTGGCCTATATTTCGCTTGATGGTGATATTGGTTGCCTGGTCAATGGCGCAGGCTTGGCCATGGCTACCATGGATGTGATCAAACTGTATGGCGGCTCACCCGCCAATTTCCTCGATGTGGGTGGTGGGGCGACCACCGAGAAGGTAACGGAAGCCTTCAAGATCATGCTCAAGAACCCGCACCTCAAGGCGATTCTGGTTAATATTTTTGGTGGCATCATGAAATGTGATGTGATCGCCAACGGCGTGATCACCGCCGCGCGTGAAGTACAGTTAAAGGTGCCGCTGGTGGTGCGCATGAAAGGCACCAACGAAGAGCTCGGTCGCCAGATTTTGAAAGACTCCGGCTTGCCGATTATCTCGGCGAACAATATGGCAGAAGCCGCTGAGCGAGTCGTTGCTGCAGCTAAAGGTCTCAAAGCAACAGAAGGAGGAAAATAATGAGCATCCTGATCGATAAAAATACCCGCGTTATTACCCAGGGCATCACTGGTAAAACCGGCATGTTCCACACCAAAATGTGCAAGGAATACGCGAACGGCGCAAATTGTTTTGTGGCGGGCGTGACGCCCAAAAAGGGCGGCCAATCCTACGAAGGCATTCCGATTTTTGAAACCGTAGCCGAAGCGAAAAAACAAACCGGCGCGACCGCATCGGTCATTTATGTGCCGCCGCCTTTTGCGGCTGCTGCGATCGATGAGGCGGTTGATGCCGGCCTGGAATTGGTCATCTGCATCACTGAAGGCATTCCGGTTCGCGACATGATCAAGACCCGTTACAGGATGCAGGGCAAGAGCACGATTCTGATCGGGCCTAACTGCCCCGGCGTGATTACGCCCGAAGAAATCAAGATCGGCATCATGCCGGGTCATATCCACAAAAAGGGCCGCGTTGGCGTGGTCTCGCGCTCCGGTACGCTGACCTATGAAGCCGTGGGTCAGTTGATGGAATTGGGGCTGGGTCAATCGACTTGCGTGGGCATCGGTGGCGATCCGGTGAACGGTTTGAAACATCTCGATGTCATGAGAATGTTCAACGATGATCCTGAAACCGATGCCGTGATTATGGTCGGCGAAATCGGCGGTGACGATGAAGAAACCTGCGCACGCTGGATGAAAACCCATATGCGAAAACCCGTCATCGGCTTTATCGCAGGGGTCACCGCACCACCGGGTAAGCGCATGGGCCATGCCGGCGCGATCATCTCTGGCGGCAAAGGTACCGCACAGGAAAAGCTGGCGGTGATGGAAGAATGCGGCATCAAAGTCACCAGGAACCCGGCTGATATGGGCAGATTATTGAAGTCGGTTTTGTAGAGCATTAATGAATGTCACCAATACACGGCTGCCACTTTATTTGGGCAGCCGTTTTACTTTAAAAATAGTTCAGACGTAACCCAGGGAGCATGACGTGTCTTCAACCCATCCGAACCCCCACCAGCCTTATCCTCACCTGCTGGCCCCGCTTGATCTCGGTTTCACCACCCTCAAAAATCGTGTGCTGATGGGCTCCATGCACACCGGGCTTGAGGACAAGGCACGGGACTTTCCAAAGTTGGCGGCGTATTTTGCCGAGCGTGCACGGGGTGGCGTAGGTTTGATCGTCACCGGTGGATTCGCGCCGAATATTGTCGGCTGGCTGTCGCCATTTGGTTCGCGTTTATCGTCATCGGGTGCGGCCAAAAAACATCGCGTGATCACGGATGCGGTACATGAAGCCGGCGGCAAAATCGCGCTACAGATTTTACACGCAGGGCGCTACGGCTACACCCCTTTGTCCGTCGCGCCGTCAGCAATCAAATCCCCAATCACCCCGTTCAAGCCGCGCGAGCTGTCCAGCGCCGGTATTGAGCGGCAGATCAAAGCTTTCGTTCGTGCCGGGGTGCTGGCGCGCGAGGCCGGGTATGACGGTGTGGAGGTGATGGGCTCGGAAGGCTATTTCATCAATGAATTTTTAGTCGCGGCCACCAATCAGCGCACCGATGAATGGGGCGGCAGCTATGCGAACCGGATGCGCTTCCCGGTGGAAGTGGTGCGACGCATGCGCGAGGCGGTGGGCAAAGATTTCATCATCATCTATCGGTTGTCGATGCTCGACTTGGTGCCGGACGGTCAAAGCTGGGAAGAAGTGGTGATGCTCGCCAAAGCCATTGAGGCCGCCGGGGCAACGCTGATCAATACCGGCATCGGCTGGCACGAAGCGCGGGTGACGACCATCGCCACCTCGGTGCCGCGTGGCGCGTTTGCGTGGGTGACGAAGAAAATGAAAGCGGAAGTAAGCATCCCGCTCATCACCACCAACCGTATCAACACGCCTGAAGTCGGCGAAAAAATTATCGCTGACGGCTGTGCCGACATGGTCTCGATGGCGCGGCCACTATTGGCGGATCCTGAGTTCGTCAACAAAGCCGCGCAAGGCCGCGCCGATGAAATCAACACCTGTATCGGCTGCAATCAGGCTTGCCTCGATCATGTGTTTCAGCAGAAACGCGCTTCGTGTTTGGTCAATCCGCGTGCCTGCCATGAAACCGAATTGGTGTTTACTAAAGCCAACCGGAAAAAGCGCATTGCGGTGATCGGTGCCGGGCCAGCCGGGCTCGCCTGCGCGACCGAGCTGGCGGCACGTGGGCATGAGGTCGATCTGTTCGATTCGGCGAGTGAAATCGGCGGCCAGTTCAACATGGCCAAGCAGATCCCCGGCAAGGAAGAGTTCCATGAAACACTGCGCTATTTTGGCAAGCGGATCGAGGTCACCGGGGTGCGGCTGCATTTGAACAAACGGGTCGGCGCTGATGATCTCAACGGCTTCGATGAGGTTGTCATCGCTACCGGCGTGGCGCCGCGCAACCCAAAAATCATCGGGCAGGATGGCGCCAATGTGCTGAGCTATATCGATGTGTTGCTGCATAAAAAACCGGTGGGTAAACGCGTCGCCGTATTAGGCGCCGGCGGTATTGGTTTTGATGTGTCAGAATTTTTGGTTGAAGATCATTCACCGACCATGGATCTCGATGCCTGGAAACGTGAATGGGGTGTGGGTGACCCTGCGCAGAGCCGTGGCGGGCTGATCAAACCGGAAGTGACAGCGCCTGCACGCCAGGTCACGCTGCTGCAACGCAAAGCCTCGCAGCCCGGCAAAGGACTCGGCAAAACCACCGGCTGGATTCATCGCGCCGCGCTAAAAAAGAAAAAAGTTGAAATGCTGGCCGGTGTGAATTACGAAGGTATCGACGAAAAGGGCCTGCATATAAGCTTCGGCGAAAAACATGAAAACCCCACCCTCATCGAATGCGACACCATCGTGCTGTGTACCGGGCAGGAGCCATTACGTGAATTAGTCGCGCCACTCGAAGCCGCAGGGGTGAAGACACACCTGATTGGCGGCGCGTTCGAAGCCGGTGAACTGGATGCAAAACGTGCGATTGATCAAGCCGTGCGGCTCGCGTATTCGTTATAGCAAAGTCTAGCATTGGCGGGCATCTTGAAGCAAAAATGCTTGAAGATGTCCGTCAATGCTAGTGTTTTATTTTTAAATTAGGCCAGTTTGGTTTCAGGCTTCGCCGTTCGTAGGTGGGGTTGCGCAGCTGCCCGACGTTATTATTTTGCGCTTCGCCCCCCCCCCCCGCAAGCGATAGTTCTTAAAAATTTATTCGACGTTCATCAGAGCAAATTACCGGAACATTGCTGAAGCGAAACCGATAAATAAAAGTTTTTATATTCAAACTTACACGAGGCCAGAAATTTAGATCGTCACCATGAATCTTCTAGAAGCGGTTTCTCGCACACTTTTTTATCGTACAGAAGATGGCCGAATTGTTTTTCGCTCGTGGGGCGCTTTCGGTCCCTGCTATTTGCTCACAGAGCAGCAACGTGTCGCTCGTGCACGAATTCAGGCCGCTTACTACTGCGTAATGTTTGTTGTGGTCATTTTTGCCACCACCAAAGCGCATAACGGCTTTTTGTTTGGCGTAACCGCATGCGCTTCAGTTGTCGGCGGAAACTACATCCTGTTCTGGCTGTTCTCAAGAGCGCTGCCTAAAACATCGCCGCCTGCCAGCCCCTCGAGCGACCACCGGCGCGCGCAAGTGCGCGGCTACAACCAGGCGCTCGGCAAACCGCTTCTTTGGGGTATGTTGATCTGCTAAGCAATTTTTACCCATATTGGAATTATTATGTGCCTCACAAATGAGCCACTCCTCACCAGCGTTTTAGTAACAGCTTTTTTTGCTGCTTGTACCGCAGTATTTGCGTGGCAATTACGCAATCAATAACGCTGTTCCATTAACTCAACATTGCTCTAACAAAATATGCCTTTGCAGGGAACGCATTTCATTACTCCAAGCGCAGATTCAAATAGCATTCTGCTCATGCCCAATTAGGCAAACCTCAAGTCCTCTAACTTCCGTTCGTTAGCCATCGCATAGAACCATCCATGACAACACGCTGCTGTAATTGTTATCTGCTGCCCTTGTCTGCGGCCATTCTCTGCATGGCAGCGCTACTCAGCGGGTGCGCCAAGGCGGCGACCCCGATCGAGCTTTCCTGCGCATTTCCGCTTGACCAGAAGGTGGCGAATTCATGCGTGGTAAGTGAACAAACATTGTGGCGCGGTGCGCATCCTGGCCCGGTGGCCGCGGCCGCATTGGTCGACTTAGGGGTCAAGACGGTCGTGAGCCTGGAATTATTTCAGGATGACAGAACTGCGTTTGAGGCGGCCGTGATTAACAGCCGCGACGTTCGAGAGATTCAGTATTTTCAAATTCGCGATTGGGAACCGCTGGTATTTCTGGCGCCCACAAAAGTAGATGATCATGTCGCCCGTTTTCTGGCGATTGCGCGCACCCAACCCAAACCCCTATTCGTTCATTGCCGATCCGGGCAAAATCGTACTGGCATCATGGTGGCCGCCTACAGAATTTTCAACGGCGCGGATATCGAATCAGCCATATTGGAAATGGAAAAATACGGCGGCTTCTGGTCAAAGCTCGATGCCGACTATATTCGTACGCTTACGCCGCAGCGCCGGGCCGCTATCGAAATGCGCATCAGCGACTTGATGCCTAAGGTAAAGCGCAACGCCAGGATAATGTGTTCCGGTGGCAGGTGTGTTTTCAGTGCAGATACGGAGTGACGCTTAGCTCCATGTGAACCGTTAAAATTCATTCACCTCATACAACTCAGGAAAAAAATGACTATCGGTTACGCATTGGCAATCGCAGGTATTGCTCAAGTTTGCTGCGGCTTGATTTTCTTTCGTCAGCCAGGTGTGCGCATATTCTTTTTTGGCGCCATCTGGAATGCAAGCAAATACCTCACGCCGCCTGGTGTCGCACTATGGGT